>JBDRWD010000002.1:0-56005 GCA_039802205.1 candidate division WOR-3 bacterium | reverse complement strand
TTTCGGATAGAATATATCCAGGGGTGCCTATGTTTTCAAGTATTTGGGTAAGATATTTTATTTTGATTAAATAACCCCACTTCGGTAAGATTATTTTTGATTCAAATCGATTTATTGACTTCTGTCAAAAAGTGGATATAATTGGATAAAGGAGCAGAATGGAACTACTCTTTGGACAAACCGGAAATCAGGGTCAATCGAACCCATTGTTAAGCCTTTTACCGTTAATCCTTATCTTTATCGTATTTTACTTTCTACTGGTTCTGCCCCAGCAGAAAAGGCAGAAACAACATCAGCAATTACTAAATTCCTTGAAAAAAGGCGACCGGGTGATTACCTCGGCTGGTATTTACGGGACGATTGCCAATTTGAAGGATAATATCGTCAGTCTGGTAATTGCTGATGGAGTAAAGGTGGATATCGATAAGAACCATATAATCTCTAAAGTGGGTTCGGTGGAAAACGAAAAATAAGTGGCCAGTAAGTTGGTCGGGATTAGAAATGTTAAGTTCAAAAGTAAAAAAGAATGAGCAGCTGGATATTATAAAATATCCGAATCAAGTGCTTAGGGAAAAAGCCAAGCCCGTGGAAAAGATCACCCATGAGATATTCGAGCTCGCGGAAGGAATGATTAAGACGATGCTAAAAAATGATGGTGTGGGACTGGCAGCGAACCAAGTTGGTGCCCTCTGGCGCTTATTTGTGGTAAATCTCAAACCGTTTGAAGATACTCCTGAACCTGCGGTAATAATTAACCCTAAGATTCTCAAGAAGGAAGGAGTAATAGAGGAAGAAGAAGGATGTCTCAGTTTCCCTGGATTATATCTGCACATTCCCCGCGCGAAAAAATTGCTCCTTCATTACCAGAATCTCTTCAACGAAAGGGTAGTGATGGAGGCTGAAGGTTTTCTTGCCCGGGCAATCCAGCATGAGAGTGACCATTTAGATGGAATTCTTTTTATTGACTATACGAAAGAAGAGGAACAGGCAAAGGTGAAACAGTATTTGCAATCGTTGAGTCAATTATGAAGATAATCTTTTTTGGTTCTACCGATTTTTCCCAGCCGATTGCGCAAAAAATCCATGAGTCTTATGGACTGGCGGGTGTGGTTATAACCAAACCTAAACCTAAAGGCCGCGGCTTGACGGTCGAATTGCCATTGGTGGGTAAATGGGCAAATGAAAATAATATAATGCTTTTTGCACCCGATAACCCCAACGCTCCTGATTTTATCAAACAATTAACAGATATCGCACCCGATATTTTCGTGCTCTCTGCCTATGGCCACATCCTCAGCGGTGATTTGCTCAAAGTCCCCCGAGTTGGTGGCATCAATATTCATCCTTCACTTTTGCCCAAATACCGCGGGGCTGCGCCGATACAGAGGGCAATCATGGCTGGCGAACAAAAAACCGGCATTACGATTTTCTTTATGGACGAAAAGATTGACCACGGTAAGATCATCCTCCAACAAGAGGTGCCAATTGGTGAAAAGGAAACTTACGGAAGTCTAAGTCAGCGGCTCGCACAACTAGGAGGGGAACTCGCAATCCAGGCGCTACGTATGATTGAAAAAAATGAATATCAACCCATTGCGCAAAACGAAAACGAAGCTTCCTATGCTCCAAAGATCAAAAAGGAGGAGACATTTATCAACTGGTATGAGCCCAGCAAGAAAATATTCAATCTGGTACGTGCCCTTAATCCCTGTCCGGGTGCCCGAACCCATTTCCGGCAAATGGAATTGACCATTCTCGAGGTTGAACCTTGTGATGAAAAGATTGATCCGGGTGTGCTATACATCAGAAATAAAGAACTCTTAGTGGGTAGTGGTGATGGTGCACTGATTATTAGACTCTTAAAACCTGCAAATCGCAGGGTAATGTCTGGAAGTGACTTTATAAATGGTTATCGGATTAAAAACGGCGAGGCATTTAAAAGATGAATGCTCGGGAAGCAGCGCTTCAAGCTTTATGTGAGGTAGATCAGGGCACAAATTTAAAATTAGCCCTGGGGGTAATCTTTGAGCGCGATGAACTTTCTGAAGAAGATCGGGCGCTAGCCAATGAGATTGCCTTTGGGACCCTCCGCCATCAGGAAGAGATTGATCAGATAATCAAGGAGACATTCGTAGGGGATTTCAATGCTGCAGACCCGGTGCTGAAAAATATTCTTCGTCTTGCTGTGTATCAATATTTGTTCCTGGACCGTATCCCGGTATACGCAGTGGTCAATGAGGCAGTAAAATTGGGGCGCAGCCTTAAGGAGAAGGCGTTGATCAATGCTGTGCTCCGGGGTGTGATACGCAATAAAAAAGTACAATCGATGCGCGAACCGCAGGTATGGATTTTGCGCAAAATTCTTGAAGCCTATCCGGTTGAGGGGGAAAGGATTATTGAATCGTTTAAAGAGCGTCCCACCCCTTATATCCGCATCAATCGTTTGAAAGCTAACGCGGAGATTGTGGAGCAAAAACTTAAAGAAATGGGGATTGAATTTGGACCTGCAAATTGGCTGGAGGATTTTCGCAAGATAAGCCGTCTCGGTAATTTGATCAATAATGTTCTGCTCAAACAGGGCTTTATCTCGATCCATGATGAAGCCCAGGGGATGATATGTAGACTCGTAGACCCTAAACCTGGTGAGAGGATTGTGGATCTCTGTTCTGCACCCGGTAGTAAAGCAACCTATATGGCAGAGTTAATGAATAATCATGGTTTAATTGTCGCTGGGGAAGTAAGCAGCGCCCGGCTCCGGCTGGTGGTGGAAAACGCAGAGAGGTTGGGGCTGGGGATAATAAAATATCTGCTCGCCGATGGACGGCGTTATTGCTTAGAGAATTTTGATAAAGTTTTAGTTGATGCACCATGTACCAATTCGGGAGTTATTGCCAAAAGACCGGAGGTAAAAGAACGGGTAAACAAAAAAGTGCTTGCACGATTGACTAATTTACAGTATGGTCTACTGACCAATGCTGCAACCTTTTTGAGAGTTGGGGGCTCAATCGTCTATTCTACCTGCAGTATCCTCCCCCGAGAAAATGAAGAGATTATCGAACGCTTTCTAAACGAGAATAAAAATTTTGAATTAGAACCAGCAAAGGAGTTTGTTCCCAACGCCGATGTCTATCTCAAAATTTTACCTGGTTTTCATGGTACCGATGGCGTGTTCGCCGCGCGTTTGAAAAGAATTAAATAGTTCTGTATTGACTTTTTTTAAAAAATTTATTATAATTTTCTGTGAAAGGGAATCTGACGACCATTACGCTCACGGATGCACAGATCAAGAGTTTAGAGAAAATGCTTAAGGATTTTTATAACCAGACAAATGTAGTATGGGCGATAGTCATTACAAGTTCTGGACATCTTTTGGTTCAGCGTGGCTTCACGCGAACCTTCGATGTATTAACAATTGCCGCCCTTACCTGTAATATATTTAATTCTACCATGGAGCTGGCACATCTCATCGGGGAAAGAAACTTTTGTGAGTTACTCCAGGAAGGCAAACGGACGAGTATTTACTATGTGACGCTTGATGGTGATTATCTGCTTGTATCATTATTCGACGACCGCACACTACCTGGAGTGGTGAAAGTGGCGGCTGCTGAGTTTTCGAAGAATGTTAAAAGGATTTTGAAAACAGTATGATTAAAAAGAGTTTTAGTTTTGAAAATTTTTATGTTTACGAAGGTAACAGAGTTGCCTTGATGGCTGCGCGCAAGATCGTGGAGTTCCCTGGTGAGATTTTTAATCCCTTTTATTTGTATGCCTTGGGAAGTTACGGAAAGACTTACCTTTTATGGACTATTTATACCGAACTGAGCAAAAAAGAACCTGCCCTGATATTTACGCCCAAGGAGTTCGAAGACTATCTACAAAAGAATACTCAATTTGATTCAGCAATTTTTGTGGATGATGTCAATCGAGTAAGTGAAAAGTATCAGGATGCAATTTTAGCAATGATCGATGCGCTGATTGCAAAAAATAAACAAGTTTGTTTCAGTGGGAATGCACCGCCCCGGGAGTTGAAAAACCTCGGTCCCAAGATCGCTTCTCGACTTGAAGGAGGTCTTGTTTGTGATCTACAGGCACCCCGGGAGATTGCCCTGGTGGAATTTATCAAGAGAAAATCGGAGGAACGGGGAATAATTGTCCCTGATGAGATCGCCTTGGAACTCACCCAGCTTTCTGGAGGTTCATTCCGCACGATCGATGGTATGTTAAATCGGCTGGTGGCATATGCCTCGCTGGGTAATATCACCTTTGATTTAAACACCATTCGTTTAATCTTAAAAGAGTTTTATCCGCGTGGAATTTACAGTCCGGTCTCCTCACTGGTAGAAGAGTTGAAAAAGAGTGCCGATGAGGTGCTCACCCAGATAACAGAAATCAAAGATCCCCGCACTGAATATAAAGAAAAGATTTACATCTGGGAGATGAAAGGTTTTGATACCTCGGAATTGAAACCATTACTCGATGGGGATATAGAGAAACTGACCGAAGCTTACAACTCATTCATCAAAAAAGTGGAACGGTTGATTGAATTACAGAAAGAATTCGGTGCCCTTGATATCTCACAGTTTCCGGAAGAGGCTTTGAAGATTGAAAGCATGTTTTTTTCACCGAATAAGGTAGAAGAGATTGAACGATTATTAAATACCGTAAAAGAAAAACTTCAAGCCCCAATAAAAGGTCGGTTTGAAGGTTATATTATCAGTGCCTGTAATCAAAACGTTATTGAGCTGTATGAAAAGAGTATCCTTCCGGCTCTTGGGAAGGAATTCAATCCTTATATCATTTTTGGAAATTATAAAACCGGCAAGACTTTTCTTGCCCAGAAAATTGCTGAGGATTTAAAATTACGCGGTTTAAATCCGCTGATAGTTGATTTTGCTGAAGATGGTGAAAGATTTTCAGAAGTTGAGGGAAAATTTGATGTTTTATTGATTGATAACTTTCATAAAATTTTTAATTTAAACTCGGAGTTGCGTACCCAAATTGCCGGAAAAATTTTGGACTTAATAAAAAAAGAGAAGGGAATTTTTATCTTTTCGGAACCCCTGGAGGGGGCAGTGCTTAATGACGATGAAAAGCTTATCTTTGAATGTGGGGTGGAGGTTAGTTTAAAGGAACCGGATCTTCAAATGGTGGATAATTATCTCAAATCAAAACTTGCCCCGGAGGAATATGAAGCCATAAAAAATGAATCCCTGCCTCAATTTGAAAATTTTGCTGAAATAGATACATATATTGCCGATTTTAAAGCCCGAAGTCTACCTGGTGAAGAAAAGACAACCGAAGAAGGACTGGTGATGCTGGGATTGCCTGGGGAAGAAGAATTGGAGAAGGCTGAGGAAGTTAAAGAAATTGAACCAGCACTGGAAATAACCCATGCCATCGAACCCGGTATTGAACCATCCGCGCCAAGGGTTGAGATGCCTCTTAAAAAGTTCAAAGAAGAAAGGCTGATAATCCAGGAAATACCGGATGAACTCATTGAAGAGAATTATGTCACCAGTCAGAAGGAAAGATAAATGGCAATAAAAGGTTCATTGAGCGAAGCATCTCTTCCAGATGTGATTCAACTGCTGAGTTTTTCGTTGCGTTCAGGATGCCTTTCGTTAACCGATGGTAGGAATTTCGGGAATATTTTTATCAAAGATGGCAAAATAATATATGCGACATTGTTAAACAGAAAGGACCGATTAGGTGACTTACTGGTACGAAAACAGATTATTGATGAGGCAACACTAAAGTGGGCACTTGAGGAACAGAGAAAAACCAATAAGCGTATCGGTGAAATTTTGGTGGAAAAAGGTCACATAACCCGCGAGACCCTTGAACGTGAACTGGCCAATCAAATTGCCGAGACAATTTTTACAATGCTTACCTGGGAAACCGGTTATTTCAATTTTGAAGCTGATCTTTTGCCCGGAAACGAAGAATTCCTTGTGCAACTTTCACCCCAAGAATTACTCCTGGAAGGCGCACGGCGTATTGACGAATGGCGTAAGTTGGAAAAAAGATTGCCCCCGTTTGAATCTATTTTGGCAATTAAAAAGGACTACCACGAAGTACCTTTAACCGAAGAAGAGACCAGAATTCTCCAACTGGTCGACGGTAATCGGACACTTGATGAGATTTTAAAATTATCGGAATTTGACTTCTTTGAGACCTGTCGCACGATTTATGCCCTGCTTTCGGCAGGGATAGTTGAAAAGGTCGAAAGAACCGAACTCGTCAAAAAATCCGTAACCGATATTGCAGAATATCTGAATTTAGGTTTCGCATTTTTTAAGACGGGTATGTATGATGAGGCAGAACGTGAATTTCGGAGGGTCTTGGAAATCACACCGGAAAATATTGAGGCCCTGCTCTATCTCGGTTTGATTGAGTTAAAGAAGAATAATTTTTCTAAAGCCGAAGAATTTTTCAGAAAGGCGAATGAACTGGAGACAAATCCCACGATATTGAATAATCTCGGTTATCTTTACAACCGGCTTGCGCGTTTTGAAGAAGCCATAAATTGGTTAAGAAAAGCTGCAGAACTTGCACCTGATAATCCTCGGGTTGCTTGCAATTTGGGGATTGCCCTTTTTCATCAAGGCGATTGGGCTGAGGCTGAAAAAGTGTTGAAAACCCTCATTGAGAAAAAACCTGAATTTATAACACCCTATGTATATCTTGCCCTGATCTATATCAAACAAAACAATCTACCACAGGCGATTGATTTCCTCAAAGAGTGCATCAATAAATTCCCGCGCTTAGGAATTTTCAAAAATAATCTTGCGGTGGTTTATGAAAGCCTGGATTTAATGGAAGAAGCTGAACGTCTCTACCGCCAGGCACTAAGTGATGAACCTACAAATTCTCGCATTTGCCGGAATCTTGCGGAATTTTATTATGAATCACAGATACTCGGCGCGGCAAAGGAATTTTATGAACGAATACCGGAAGAAGAAAAAGACTGGGAAGTCTACTTTAAATTAGGTAACATCGCTTTACGCCTGGGGGATGGAGATAGTGCCCTGGGCTACTGGGAAAAGGCACGCAGTTTGAATCCTACCCATCCAATTATCAATCAGAATATTGAACTTTTGAAGAAGTCCCGTGGGACATAGTTTTCAAGACCTGATCAAACTGATTGAGGAAAAAACTGGATTTAAATGTCATAGTTATAAAGAGAGACCCCTTACCCGGCGCATCCGCGTCCGCATGCGCGCCCTGGGGTTAAGGGAGTTTTCTGAGTATTATGATTTTCTTAACAATAATCCTGGGGAGTTCAAAACATTGCTGGACACCATCACCATCAACCTTTCTTATTTCTTCCGGAACTTTGAGACATTTGAATATCTGAAAAATGATATTCTCCCTAGATTCAGCGATATTCCAAAAATAATCTTTTGGAGCGCAGGATGTGCCCAAGGAGAGGAGGCTTATTCCCTGGCGATAATCGCTGCCGAGATCGGTATCTTGGATAAAACGATAATCTATGCGACTGATATTGATGACGATGCTCTGAAAAAAGCCAAGGCAGGTATCTACCCGGATATTGCATTCCAGTATACTCCTACCAAATATCGTGAGAAGTATTTCATCAAATGTGCTGAAGGCTATCAGGTGAAGGATGAAATAAAAAGGAATGTGAACATTTTTCACCATGACCTTTTTGACTGTTTCCCTTATGAGAAGTGTGATTTAATCATGTGTCGGAATGTCTTGATTTATCTGAGCCGGGAGGCGCAATCCGAGTTGGTACGCCGTTTTAATGAGGCCTTAAAACCGGGTGGTTATCTGGTGATTGGTAAGGTGGAACTCCTTCTTGGTATTCCAGAGGCAAAATTTTTTAATATCATAAATCGTGCCGAACGTATTTATCAAAAAGTTTCAGGTGATGTCTCTTATGGCAGTTGAGTTACGTGTAGGCATCGGTGAGGTGAAGGTCGTAAGAGGGGATGCAATACTTTCTGCATACGGTGTGGGTTCCTGTGTGGTTTTGGTCTTTTATGAATATCAGACCCGCACCGGTGGTCTTGCCCATATCCTTTTACCCCATGGTGTCGATGGCAGTTTTAAACATCCCCGGGGAGCAATAGAAGAATTATTGAGAAGGTTTGCCGAACTGGGGGTAGAAAAAAGCAAGATTGTGGCAAAGATAGTCGGCGGGGCGACGATGTTTGGTGAGTTGCTTCAGAATTCCGTCGGACCACGTAATGTAAACGAAACTCGTGAAGAATTAAAAAGACACTCTATTCCGATCGTAGGTGAAGATGTACTGGGTAATTGGGGTAGGACAGTTTTTTTCAATGTGCAAACTGGTGAAGTCTTGATTAAATCCTATCGCTATGGTGAAAAGGTGATTTGAGTCGAGATGAAAAAGAAGGTATTGATTGTCGAAGATTCAGTCCTCATGCAGAGGGTGATCGGCGATATCGTCCAATCTTCGGGAGAATTTGAAGTTTGTGGATATGCCCGGGATGTGGATGAAGCGTGGGCAAAATTTAATAAATTGAAACCGGATGTGATAACCCTTGATTATGAATTGCCCGGGACGAATGGGTTGGTTTTCCTCCAGCGCGTTATGACAATAAACCCAAGACCGGTGCTCATGCTTTCCGCTCATACCCATCAGGGTGCCGAGATTACCATAAAATCATTAAACTTAGGTGCGGTAGATTTCTTCCCCAAGCCTTCGGGTCCAATCTCTATTGATCTTTATGATTTCAAAGAGGAATTGATTACGAAATTAAGATATGTCGCTAATGCAAATTTAAAACCGATTGTTTTTGAACCACCGGTTGTGCCTGGAATTAAGAAAGTGGATTATATTATCGGCATCGCTGCTTCTACAGGTGGAGTGAAGGCATTAAATTTTCTCCTTTCCGCGTTAAATCGGGAGTTGGGTTTTAAAATTATCATCGTTCAACATATGCCGAAATTTTTCACAGCGACTTTGGCTAATCATCTGAACGAAAGATCCGGACTGGACATAAAAGAAGCACGGGACCGCGATTCTATACTTCCTGGAACGGTGCTCATTGCACCAGGAGGTGCCCATATTAAAATCCATCCTTCGGGCAAAGTCGTTACTTTGAGTGACGAACCACCGCGCTATGGCTTGAAACCATGTGCCGATTACCTTTTTGAATCGATGGCTGAGGTTTTTAAACAGAAAGCATTGGGCATCGTTCTCACCGGTATGGGGCATGATGGAACAAAGGGGTTACTGAAGATTAAGCAAATGGGTGGAATAACAATTGTTCAGGAACCATCCGAAGCAACCATCGCCAGTATGCCCCAGTCGGCAATCGACGCCGGTGCTGCCGATCATGTTCTGCCGCTTCATTTAATCGTCAGGAAACTAACAGAACTCGCAACATGATTGAAGAGATCAAGAAAAAGATGGAAGAATTAAAGAAACTGGTCCGCGAGTATACGCCGGAAAAAGAAAAAACGATCAAGGAAATGATAAAAAGCATCTATATTGAGATTGCGGGGGGGATGAAATATTTAAATCAAGCGCAGAATGAATTACGCACCATTGCCCAGAGCATCCGCGACAAAAAACGGAGCCAGGTGGATATGAATCGTTTTTACTCTTTTATAAAAGCCCGTTCATCCCCGGAACTTGATTTGGCCACCCTTTTGGACCGTGCGTGGAATTTAATTGTGATGGAAGAATATGACGAGGCAATGGCTGTTTTAAAAAAGGCTCTGGATATTGACCCCAAAAATGTTCGCGCCTTGGGTCTGAGTGGTCTGGCGTTGATGAACAAAGAACTTTATGATGAAGCAATGCTATACTTCCAAAAAGTTTTACTTTTGGAACCTGAAAATCCGTTTGCCCTTAATAATCTTGGATTTATCTGTTATAAAAAAGGCATCTGGGGAGAGGCGATTGAGCATTTAAGTAAGGTTGCAAAACAAACCAAAGATCGGATGGCAAGGCTTTATGCAAATTTTTATCTGGGATTGGTCTACTATGAGAGAGGAATGATTGCGGACGCCATAAAGTTTTTTGAGGAGACTTTAAAAATTGGACCAAACCTTCAAGACGCCTACTATTACTTAGCCCTTGCAGAGTTAAAACGCTATGAGTTTCAAAGGGCAGTGGATTATTTTGAACGCTGTATTAAAATTGATAAAGATTCTAAATATGGCAAACTTGCAGCAGAGGAAGTGGTAAAAATCCGACCGCTCATTGAGCCGGAAAAGATTTTAAAGAAACAAATTAAAAATGGAACTGAATAAAATTTTAGACAAAATTGTTATGATTGTGACCGCTACCGGTGATCGCATTTACCGCCTTTCTCGCGCTAAAAAACAGATCGCTTATAAAGGGGTGGTCAACCTCGTAACCCAGTTTGATAAAATTTCCCAGCGTCAGATTGTAAAATTCCTAAAAAAGGAATTTCCTGACTACGGGATACTCAGCGAAGAAAATATTAGCTATCATACCCATGACAATATCAAATGGCTGGTTGACCCGCTTGACGGCACAACCAATTTTGCCCATAACCTGCCGATATGGGCGATCTCCATAGCTCTTGAGATTGAAGGTGAAATTGTATTGGGCGTAGTATATGATCCAACACGTAAGGAACTTTTCTCATCCATAAAGGGTAAAGGAGCATTTTTGAATGGGAAAAGAATTTCGGTTTCCAAAACCCGAAAACTTGACCACAGTCTTCTGGTCACGGGATTTCCTTACGATATCCGGGAGAGCAAAGAAAACAACCTGAATTACTTTGCTCGGTTTTGTCTTAAATCCCAGGCGGTGCGTCGTTTGGGTTCAGCGGCCCTTGATTTGTGTTATACTGCTTGCGGCCGTTTTGATGGATACTGGGAGATTAAACTGTCGCCTTGGGATCAGGCTGCGGGCTCTTTGATACTTAAAGAAGCCGGGGGTATGATTACTGATTTCAGGGGACGGCCATTCAGTATCTATGGTAAAGAGGTATTGGGATCAAATGGTTATATCCACACCCAGATGTTGGAGGTATTGAACGAAAAAAGACGGCTATGTCTCTTTTAAAAATTGCGCAAATTTCATCCCAAACGGCTCTCGCACAATACCTTTTTCCGTGATAAAACCGGTGATCAAATTATGGGGTGTCACATCAAAAGCCGGATTGCAGATTTTTGCTTCCGGGGCGACGACAGGTCGTTTATTAAAATATCGTATTTCCTCTGAAGGGCGGATTTCAATAGGTATTTCAGCACCGGACTTTATTTTGAAATCAAAACTTGAAATTGGAGCTGCAACATAAAAGGGTACCCGATAATAATTGGCAATAATCGCCAGTCCCCGGGTCCCAATTTTATTGGCGGTATCTCCATTTACTGCGATCCGATCCGCACCCACAAGGACTAAATCCATTTCGGGCATATAAGTGGCTGCCATATTATCACATATAGCATAAGTTTCAATGCCGTTTCTGGTCAATTCCCATGTTGTCAATCTCGCACCTTGCAAAAGGGGTCTCGTTTCACATGCATAGACTTTAAATTTTTTCCCCATTTTTTTAGCAGTGTATAAAATCCCAAGGGCTGTGCCTATACCACTCGTTGCCAGGGCTCCGGCATTGCAGTGGACCATTATTTTTGAATTATTCTTTATAAGCCGAGCCCCCCAACGACCTATTTTTAAACACGATTCTTTGTCTTCCCTTTCAATCTTACGGGCTTCGGCTAAAAGGAGTGGATATAGGTTATTTTTTTGGTGTTTTTTTATGCATTCAAGCATTCTTTCGATCGCCCAAGCGAGATTCACTGCCGTGGGTCGGGCAGACTTTAGATATTCGGCGGCAGTTATCAGCTTTTTGGTTTTATTGGCAGTAGCGGCAAGCACAATGCCGTATGCGGCAACGACACCGATAAGTGGTGCGCCCCTAACTTTTAACTGTTTTATTGCCTGGTAAACATCTTGAATCGTCTTTAAACATAAATAGACTTCTTTTTCAGGTAGGCGAGTTTGATCCAGGATGATTATCTGCTTTTTCCTCTCATCGTATTCGATTGTTTTAAAGGTGAGCATTTATTCTATACCCGCATGTCTTTTTGCAGCTAAAATTGTATTATAAAGCAGCATCGTTATCGTCATGGGACCAACTCCACCCGGCACCGGTGAGATGGCGCTTGCCTTTTTGCTCACTTCTTCAAAATCTACATCGCCTATTAAACGAAAGCCACTCTTCTTCGTCGGGTCGTCTATCCGGTTGACACCCACATCAATCACCACCGCTCCTTCTTTTACCATATCACCTGTGATCGTATGGGGTCTACCCGCAGCAACGATAAGGATATCCGCCTGTCGAGTATAATCCGCCATATTCTTCGTTCCAGTGTGACACATAGTAACCGTGGCATTGGCACCCGGTTTTTTCTGAACAAGCATCATTGCCAGCGGTTTGCCGACGATATTGCTTCTTCCCACAATCACTACATGCTTGCCCGCTATCTCAATTCCATTGCGAAGCAATAATTGTTGGATGCCGTGGGGTGTGCAGGGAAGAAAACAATCAGCACCGATCATCAATTTACCCACATTTACGGGATGAAATCCGTCAACATCTTTATCCGGATCGATTGCATATAAAACCTTTTCTTCTTTGATATGCTCTGGCAGGGGTAATTGAACTAAAATTCCATGGATCGCCGGATCGTTGTTAAGCTGATCGATCAGTTTCAAAAGGTCTGCTTCCTTATAATCAGCAGGGAATTTATACTCTCGGGACATAATCCCAACTTCTGCACAAGCTTTTTCTTTTCCCTTGACATATGAGATTGAAGCCGGATTATCCCCGACGAGGATTACAGCCAGTCCAGGAGTAATGTTATATTTTGTCTTTAATAAAGCAATTTCCTGCTTCATCTCTTCGCGCATCTTTTCCGCAAGTTCGGTGCCACTTAAAATCCTTGCCATTCTTACTCCTATCTATCAAGCTTGGACAACGATTATATCCCAAAAAAAGACAAAGTCAATAATGTGGTTTAACTAAATCCAATGCAGTTATCCATACCCCAAGGTTAAAATCTCTCCTGAGGTTTTAAACATCCCCTGGATTATTCAATAGAGTCAGGTATATTTAAACTCCTGCACTATTCCAAACAGATTTTTCTTATTCTCAATTCTTTTAACGCGGCTTTATTAAACTCTGCCTAATTCCCTTGACCAAGCCCTTTACCCAGGAGGATTACCTAATTAGTTGCATCACTAAAGCGCCGCAAATAAATATTGACTTTTTCCCGGTTTTGGATATACTTTTAGGTTCCTTGTGTTTACGATTTAAATGCCCTTCCAATCCAATTTTTCCTTAGAGGGCAGCTCAAATCCATTAATTAATAATAATGGATTGAAAGTCGATAACTTTAAGGAGGTTTTGATGAGAAGAGTGCTGATCATGGGTGCGGCTGGCAGGGATTTTCATAATTTTAATGTCTTTTTCCGAAATAATCGAGACTATAAGGTGGTTTGTTTTACGGCAACTCAAATTCCTAATATTGAAGGGAGAAAATATCCTGCAGAATTGGCAGGACCTTACTATCCCACGGGTATTCCTATATACCCGGAAAAAGAACTCACTAATTTGATAAAAAAATATAATATTGATGTCGTGGTATTTTCATATTCGGACATTTCGCACGAATATGTGATGCATAAAGCATCTGAATCACTGGCGGCTGGTGCTGATTTCTGGCTCTTGGGACCCAAATCTTCAATTCTGAAGTCATGTCGCAAGGTTATTGCAATATGTGCGGTTAGGACAGGCGCTGGTAAAAGCCAGACTACAAGAAGGGTTTGTGAAATATTGAATAAATATAAAATCAAATTTTCGGTGGTGCGTCATCCCATGCCTTATGGAGATCTATTAAAGCAGGAGGTTCAATGTTTCTCCCGTATGGAAGACCTGGATAAATATAACTGCACAATTGAGGAAAGAGAAGAATATGAGCCGCATATCCGGAGAGGCAATACCGTATTTGCAGGGGTTGATTATTATAAAATCCTCAAATCTGCCGAAAAAATTTCCGATGTCATTGTCTGGGATGGTGGAAATAATGATTTTCCTTTCTTTGAACCGGATCTTCATATCGTCGTCGTTGACCCATTGCGATTGGGAAATGAGATGACCTATCATCCTGGAGAAACAAATTTACGGATGGCGGATATTGTGATTATTAATAAAATAGATTCAGCTCCCCCAAAAAATGTTGAAAAATTGAAGGAAAATATAAAAATGTTAAATAAAAAGGCTAAGATAATTGAAGCCTATTCTCCGATCGTCGTTGATAATCCGGAATTGATTAGAAATAAGCGAGTCTTGGTGATTGAGGATGGACCTACTCTTACCCATGGAGAGATGAGTTTTGGTGCAGGATTTATTGCTGCTAAAGAATATAAAGCAAAAGAGATTATTGACCCGAAAAAATATACAATTGGCTCTATCAAAAAGGCATACGAAAAGTACCCTCATATCGGAAGATTGATCCCGGCGCTCGGTTACTCTAAATTGCAAATGGAGGAGCTCAACAGGAGTATCAACCGAACTCCTGCGGATGTGGTGATCATCGGCACGCCGGTTGACTTGCGAAAGTTTTTAAAGATAAATAAGCCTGCCGTTAAAGTCAGTTATGAATTGAAAGAAAGGAATAGCAATTTACTTGAAAAAGAGATTAAAAGATTATTAGAAATTGAAGATAATTGAAAGGAGCACAATGAAAAAATTAGTCTACAATTTTGGTGGTAAAAAAGCTGATGGTTCGGCGAAAGATAAAAATCTGCTCGGAGGTAAGGGTGCAAATTTAGCTGAGATGACAAATCTTGGAATCCGGGTACCTCCTGGTTTTACAATAACTACCGAGGTTTGTAATTATTATTACAGGAACAAAGGGCGCTTGCCTAAAGAATTGAAGAAAGAAGTAGAAAAAGCGCTGAAAAGAGTGGAAGAAATCATGGGCAGAAAATTTGGGGATCCGGACAATCCCTTGCTTCTTTCGGTCCGTTCTGGTGCACGAGCTTCAATGCCCGGGATGATGGAGACGGTATTGAATATCGGTCTGACAGAAAAGACCCTACCAGGGTTGATAAAACAGAGCGGCGGCAATGAGCGATTTGCTTATGATTCTTATCGACGTTTGATAATGATGTATTCAGATGTGGTGATGGAAAAGGCAGCGGGTATTGAACCTAAGGATGAAGATTCTGGAATCCGCAGACAACTTGAGGCTCTTATGGAAAAAATGAAAGAAAAAAAGGGGTATAAGAGTGATACCGATCTTACTGCTGATGATTTGAAAGAATTATGCAGACAATTTAAAGAAAAAGTTAAAGAAGTTTTGGGGAAGGAATTTCCTGATGACCACAATGAACAACTCTGGGGAGGGATAAAGGCAGTTTTTGCGTCCTGGAATGGTAAAAGGGCTGTTGCGTATCGAAGGATTGAAGGTATCCCTGATGACTGGGGAACCGCTTGCAATGTCCAGGCAATGGTCTTTGGCAACATGGGAGAGGATTCGGCAACCGGGGTAGGGTTCACCCGGAATCCAGGCAATGGAGAGAATCAGTTTTATGGTGAATATTTGATTAATGCTCAGGGAGAAGATGTGGTAGCTGGAATACGCACCCCGGCACCAGTGAATGAGTATTCAAAGAGTGAACATAACAAAGATCTTATTTCTCTTGAAAAAGCGATGCCCGAAGTCTACAAAGAGTTATACCAGTACCAGAAAAAACTGGAACGTCATTATCGGGATATGCTCGACATTGAATTTACGATTGAAAAAGGTGTTCTTTATATGCTCCAGTGTCGCGTAGGGAAGCGAAATGGACCGGCGGCTGTAAGGATCGCAATGGATATGTTGAAAGAAGGCTTGATTTCAAAGGAAGAGGCTGTGATGAGGGTTACTCCGGCGCAGCTTGATGAACTATTGCATCCGATGGTTGATCCGAAAGCCGAGATGAACGCAAAGGTACTCGCAAAAGGATTGCCCGCGGGTCCTGGAGGAGCAACTGGTCAAATTGTGTTTACTTCTAAAGATGCAGTAGAATGGACCAAACAAGGCAAGAAAGTAATTTTAGTGCGCGAAGAAACCAATCCTGAGGATGTTGATGGAATGCGCGCAGCCCAAGCAATTCTGACTGCCCGTGGTGGTATGACATCCCATGCAGCATTGGTTGCCCGTGGGTGGGGCAAATGTTGTATCGTAGGCTGTGGAGCGTTACAGATCGACTATGAAGAAAAAGTGCTCCGAGTTAACGGCAAGGTATTTAAGGAAGGTGATTGGTTAACCCTCAATGGTACCAAGGGGAATGTCTATGAAGGAAAACTTCCCATGCTCGCGTCTGCTGAAGAGAATGTGCTACTCCAGGAATTTTTGAAAATCTGTGATTCTGTAAAACGGCTTGGGATAAGGGCTAATGCAGACACTCCCGCCGACGCCACGCGGGCAAGGAAGTTTGGTGCCAAAGGGATCGGTTTGATGCGCACCGAGCATATGTTTTATGGAAAAGGTTCTGATGAACCACTCTTCATCCTGCGGAAGATGATTGTTTCAAAGACTGAAGAGGAAAGACGCAAGGCGTTGGATGAATTGTTTCCCTATGTAAAAAAGGATGTCAAGGGTGTGCTGGAGGCGATGGATGGCTATCCAGTGGTAATCAGATTGCTTGATCCACCCCTCCATGAATTTGTTCCCAATGAGCCAGAAAAAAGAGAAAAACTCGCTGCAGAATTGGGGATTACAATTGAGGAATTGAACGAAAGGGCAGACAGTCTCCACGAGTCAAATCCAATGATGGGGCATCGAGGGGTGAGACTGGGTATTACCTATCCAGAGGTAAGCGAGATGCAGGTGAGGGCGATATTCGAAGCGGCCGCGGAATTGATTAAAGAAGGTAAAAATCCTTATCCGGAAATCATGGTGCCGGTGGTGAGCGATGTCAATGAACTAAAACATCAGGCGGAGATAGTGGAACGGGTATATAAAGAAGTTTTGCAAAAATTTGGTTTAAAAAAGATAAAGCACATGTACGGTACGATGATTGAAATTCCCCGTGCCTGTATAGTGGCTGATGAGATTGCCCGGGTTGCTCAATTTTTCTCTTATGGAACGAACGATTTAACTCAAATGGGATTTGGCTTTTCTCGTGATGATATTGGTAGCTTTTTACCCGATTATCTGAATAAAAAAATCCTGCCTAAAGACCCATTCCAGTCGATTGATATTCGTGGAATTGGCGAACTTATCAAGATTGGAATTGAGCGTGGTCGAAAAGTGAGGCCGAATCTGGAGGTAGGAATTTGCGGTGAACATGGGGGAGATCCGAATTCTATTTACTTCTGCCATCAGGTGGGAATGGATTATGTTTCCTGTTCTCCGTTTCGTGTGCCGATTGCCCGGCTTGCAGCGGCCCAAGCAAATGTAATGTTTAAAACAAAAAAGGGTAAACGGAGTAAGAAGAGATAAAGGCCTCTTGATATTTTAAAATTTCCCAAATTTCATTGAGCACGCCTTTGCGAAAGGCGATATTTCGCTATTTTTCACTTTTTGATTAAGTAGCTGAAGTTTCGTTAAATTGTTGCTTTCATGCTTTGGAATGACTATAGGGTTCATAGCCACGCCTTTCTAATTAACTCTATCTAAGATTGCTCGTGTTTGATTCAAATCGCCCTGTTGACAGAATTAAATATTTTGATATAATTATCCACAGTTCTTATACTCTACCCCCCGATCTTTGATTCAAAAAGGAGGTTAAATACAAATGCATATGGAAGTGAGATCGGATATGCTTTTGTCTGTTAAACCTTTGGAAGCAATCGAAGAGAATGCAACCATAAGAGAACCAAGGGCGAAAAGAATTTTTGATGTTATCTTAAGCAGTTTGGGTTTGTTGTTTTCATCATGGCTATGGGCTTTGATCTGGATAGGGATTTGGTGCGAAGATGGTTCACCGGTTTGCATCCGGCAATTCCGGGTGGGTAAAAATGGCCGACTTTTTAAAGTGATAAAATTCCGTTCCATGCGCCGGAATTCTTTAAATGAAAAAATAAACATTCAGGCAAGCTCGAATGATCCAAGGGTTACGCGGATGGGCAGGTTTCTGCGTAAAACTGCCTTAGATGAACTACCCCAATTATTGAATATTCTCCTTGGTGATATGAGTTTTGTTGGTCCCCGGGCTTTGCTGCCTGCCGAAGTAGAACAGAATGATTGTTATCTTCATGTTTGGAAAATCCCTGGATACCACAAAAGAATAATGGTACGGCCGGGACTTACGGGAATTGCCCAGATATTCACTCCCCGGGATTTACCTCGTCGGCATAAATTTAAATATGACTTACTTTATATTCGTAAGATGAGTTTTTGGCTGGACTTGAAATTGATTTTTATCTCTTTCCTCATAACCTTCAAAGGCACCTGGGAGCGCAAGCGTAATAAACTAAATTTTCTAAAGGCATCGAAATGGAGCTTGACAGAATAGCAATTATGGATATAATCTATCATAACCTTGGAGTGTTTATGAGGGTCATGTTTTTAAAAAAGGGGGAACTATGTTAATCATTTGTTTAATCCTTTCCCAGTTATGTCGCACATCCGGGTATCTCGATATCCCTACTGTACCACAGTATGATATTCGGGGTATGTGGGGCATAACCACAATGTTTTCATTTCCGATGTATACCGAAGATCCCAACCCTAATGACAGTATCTATGTTGACCCAAAAGATTTCGCCATGGCTTTCAAATATGGCTTAGGTAAAGGTGAGGTGGCATTATCAATGTTCACTCCCACTACCTGGGTCGCGAGTGTAAGTTATTTGTTGAAAGAAGGGAAAGAGAGTGGAACTTACTGGTTCTGTGGGGTTGATGATATATCATATGCTAAACACATTTCCACACTCGGTGCTGGCGGAAATGATGGTTCAATAGAAGAGATAAGTTATCACAAATATGCCAACGGCCGGCCTTGGGAACTTTTCTCTGCATATGTTGCCATGCAAAAATATTTCGGGAATATTGCGAACATCGTTGTGGGGCTGGGACGGGGCAGGTTTGTCGGGTATGGGTGGCGAAGTCATATTTTCAATACTGACTTTTTGGTATTGGGTGACGATTACGACACCAAAGACCATTCCTGGTGGGCGTTCGGTCTTTTTGCCGGTGGAGCTTTAAAATTTCCTTTCGGACTCGAAATGTCAGTAGAAATGGATGGCCGTGATGCGAATTTGGGAGTAAAATATCATTTCCCAGTTGTAACTGCTACAGTAGCACTTTGTAAAGTAGAATATTTAGGTCACTTCCGTCCTTGGTCTCCTCGATGGACATTTGGGCTTGAAGGTAATAACCGTACTGCTGTATCAGCACCTAAGGTCGGTTCAATTGAGTGTGTTATTCAGGATCAAACCAATAAACAACTTTTGCCTAATTGCATCGTGGACATAAAAGAAATCAACAAACGGTATCGGGCACCTGCAGGAACATTCAGTTTGAGTTTACCAGCAGGAAATTATACCATAACCGTCACGACACCTAATTATGTTGATTACATGGCAAAAATAACGGTTAAGCCTGGGGTGAAGAGCAAACTTATCTTCAATATGAAAAAGACCGAGGAAGCGATTCAACGAGAAATTGCCGCAATGGAACGGGAAAGGAGCATCAAAACCTATCTCTCTCAGGGGAAGATATATTTTTCTGAAGGTAATTTAAAAGAAGCAGAAAAGGCCTTTGCGATGGTGATATCTTTAGACCCGGACAATGCTGAAGCCAAAGATTATTTAAAGAACATTGAAACAAGGCGTACGGAACTTATCAATGCTTATTTAACTGAAGCAAGAAATCGTGAAAAGGCGAATGATTTGGCAAAGGCTATTGAATTTTATCAGAAAGTTTTGGAACTTGACCCCCAGAATTCAGAATCGAGTGCGGCTATAAACCGATTGAAAACGAAACTAGGGCAGGAGAAGAAACCTCCCACAACAACAAAGCCGAAAGAACCCGCTAAGCAGGTAACGGCTGAGGAAATTGAAGCACTTTATAAAAAGGGGGTTAGTCTATTCTCAGCAAACAATTACGATGAAGCTTTAAAGGTGTTTAATCAGGTATTGGCACTCGATCCTAATCACAAAGGTGCCAAAGATTATAAGAAGAGGACCGAGGCAAGGTTAAAGGTGCTAAAAGGGGGTGAATAAATCCTTTTTAGATAAATTTTTAAATCTAAGATTTGCCGCGAAAAGCCCGCCAGAAAAAGGCGGGCTTTTCGCTGATTGACATTTTTAAATTTTTGCATAAAATCATAAGTGATCTGCGATTATGTTCAATGAATGTTTCGTTTTTTTCCATAAAAAGGAGTGATTGATGGCTTGGTCGGGTAAGACGCATCTTGATAATCTGGAAGAGATTTTAATGAATCTCCAGTGGCTTATTCAGCCTGATACTGTGATAACAGAATTGCCTTTTGATCTTGATTTTTTAAAAAGACCGGATGTGGAAATTTTCGCCGAATGGTGCCCAAAGGCAGTGAGCAAACAAGAACTTGAGGAAGGAAGGTACACAATAAATAAATATTTGGTAAAGTTTTTTATTGACCGCACCTATCCCCAGCTATCAGAGGTTGGGCGAAAAGAGAAAATTGAGAAGATTCTTGATGATATCCACAAACTTCTAAAAAAACCCAAATACGAGCCGATTTACTTGAATACCGAGAATATTGAAAAAATTCTTGAAGAGACAAATAATAAACCTGGGGAGACCCACGTCGATAAAACCAAAAGAAGGATTAAGGTAGCAGTATCTTTACGTTGGCTTCAACACAAAAGTCTTTTCAGTCGGCTGAGTGAACAAACGAAAGAGTATATAAGGCAGGTGGGGGACCTTTACGGACTTTTGAACAAAAATCAACATATTGATACCACCAAATTGCATAATTATACAATTCCCCAGCAGGATCTATCAATCCTTATCGATGACTATGAAACAAAGGTGGAGTTAGCTCTTCTTACCACTGATCAGGAGATAAAAAAAGCAAAAGAACGCATCGGTGGGATAAATTATAATGGGTTGGGAATAGTTAGAGAACCCTTGAATAGAATCCGCAAATTTGTTGAAAAAAAATCAGCTTTCGAGTATGATGAACTTGAACGCTTCAAGGATTCAATATTTATAACAATAATCCTCAACTATATCAAAGATCCTTATATTCAAAAGACTCAGGATGCCAAGAGCGTTATTAATCTGGTCGTGCCGGTGTATGTGAAATTCAAAAATTTTGATGTATAAAGTTTCATAAATATTGACTTTTTATAAATTTTTGATTATAATAGCCGGATGAAATTAGGAACTTTGATTCTTGAAGATGGGACTGTATTTCAGGGTAAAGGCTTGGGACCAAACAAAACCGTATATGGAGAGATTGTTTTTAATACTTCAATGACCGGCTATGAAGAGGCATTCACTGACCCTTCTTATGCTGGGCAAATTTTATTGTTAACCTATCCACTGATTGGCAACTACGGTTTTGACCATAGATTTCAGGAATCCGCTGCGGTTAAAATTCGTGGGCTTGTTATAAAAGAACCTGCTTTTTTTTCAACTAACAGAAGAAGGATTGATGATTATTTAATCCAGAATCATCTTCCTTGTATCTGGGACATTGATACTCGTGAGCTTACATTGAAACTTAGATATTACGGCACCATGAAAGCAATGCTTTCTGTTTCCACACGAAGGATCGATATAAAAAACCTTTTGACTCAGTTAATAAAAAAACCCCATCCTCATTCTGAAAATCTTGTGCATGAAGTTTCATGTCAGTCGGTGATATTTCATAAAGGAAAGAAGAATCATCGGATTGTGCTCATCGATTGCGGAGTTAAAAAGAGTATCTTGAATAATCTTCTCCGGTACGCATCAGTTTTTCAAGTGCCTTATAATATATCCCTTGAAGACATAAAAAAGTTAAACCCTGACGGGATTGTTGTATCCAACGGTCCTGGTGATCCCGCCCATCCCGCGCTACTTAACACAACGGTAAAGACTTTAAAGCAATTAATTGAAAATAAATATCCAATATTCGGCATCTGCTTAGGCCATCAGCTTATCGGCTTGGCTCTGGGGTTAAAGACCTATAAATTGACCTTTGGCCATCGGGGCTATAATCATCCAGTTAAGTTTTTGGAGACTAATCGCGTTTACATTACCGCCCAAAATCACGGCTATGCAATTTTAGGCGAAAACAAAAAATCGGATATGATTTTTGATTGGATAAATCTCAATGACGGCACGATTGAGGGGATGCGTCATCATCAACTTCCAATCTTTTCTGTTCAATTCCACCCTGAAGGTGCTCCTGGACCCCATGATACTTCTTTTCTCTTTGAGAGATTCTTTAAGCTAATCAATGCCCGGGCGCAGGGATATTAAACGAGTTTTAATAATTGGTTCCGGACCGATTATCATCGGTCAAGCCGCAGAATTTGATTTTTCCGGCTCTCAAGCCAGCCGGTCCTTACGCGAAGAAGGGTACGAAACGATAATTGTAAATTCAAATCCGGCAACGATTCAAACCGATCTTGAGACTGCCGACATTGTTTATATTGAACCTCTTACCCCTGAGGTCATTGCTCGAATAATCGAAAAAGAAAGACCACAGGGACTTTTGCCTGGTTTCGGCGGTCAGACTGGTTTGAATTTAGCCTATGAACTTGCACGTCAGGGCGTTCTGGAAAAATTTAAAGTGGAATTGCTCGGCTCTAATCTCCAGACGATAGAGATGGCTGAAAACCGTGAATATTTTTGTAACCTGATGAAGCAGATTGGCGAACCGATTCCATGCAGTTATGCCGTTCACAATTATGAAGAAGCGCGGACGGTAGTGAAAAATCTTAATTTTCCACTGTTAATCCGCCCAGCCTATACCCTTGGTGGCACCGGGAGCAGTGTGGTATACGATATTGATCAATTATATGATTCGGTTATTACTGGACTTAATCGTTCTCCAATCCATCAGGTCTTAATCGAAGAAAGTGTTCTGGGTTGGAAGGAATACGAATATGAAGTCATGCGAGATAATAACGATAATTGCATTATCATCTGCAGTATGGAGAACATTGATCCAATGGGAATACATACAGGCGAGAGTATCGTGGTTGCTCCCGCCCAGACCCTGACTGATAAGCAACATCAGATTTTACGGAATTCGGCGATAAAAATAATCAGGGCGTTAAAGATTGCTGGGGGATGTAATATTCAGTTTGCGGTGAATCCAAGGAAATGGGAATATCGGGTGATTGAAGTGAATCCACGGGTATCCCGTTCTTCAGCTCTCGCTTCTAAAGCCACTGGTTATCCTATTGCACGAGTGAGTGCTAAGATTGCAGTTGGGTTTAATCTTGATGAGATTCCCAACGCAATAACTAAAAAAACCACCGCCGCCTTTGAACCAGCACTGGACTATGTGGTGATCAAGATTCCGCGTTGGCCTTTTGATAAATTTCCCACGGTCGACCGGCGCATTGGCACTCAAATGAAGTCCACGGGTGAGGTGATGGCGATCGGTTCTACGATTGAAGAAGCGCTCCTCAAGGCACTTCGTTCTTTAGAGATTGATAAAGTTGGTCTGGAACCGGATGCCTGGAAGGAATACGAATTAATCAGAGAGTTACAGGAACCAACAGATCGTTTTATCTTCGCGGTGGCAGAAGCCCTACGTCGTGGTTATTCAAGGAAAAAAATTGCTTTTTTATCAAGAGTAGACGAATTCTTTATTGCCAAAATTGAAAATATTGTGAAAATGGAAAAAGCGATAAAGAAACACGGCATGGAGTCCTTGTGTCTTCTGCAGGCAAAGAAAATGGGTTTTAGTGATGAATACATAAGTAAAATTCTCAATTTAAGCCGAGAACAGGTCACGGAATTTCGTCTTCGGCAGAAGATATTGCCGAGTTATAACATTGTTGATACCTGCGCCGGTGAGTTTGAGGCATATACTCCCTACTATTATTCTACCTATTGGGCTGAAGCCAAAGCCAAAAAACGAAGAAAGAAAAACAAGAGGAATATTTTGATAATTGGTTCCGGACCAATTCGCATTGGGCAGGGGATAGAATTTGATTATTGTTGCGTCCATTCGGCACTGGCTCTAAAAGAAATAGGATATGAAGCAGTCATAATTAATAATAATCCCGAAACAGTCTCAACTGATTTTGATATTTCCACGAGATTATATTTTGAGCCCTTGAAGCTCGAAGATATTTTGCATGTAATATTGCGGGAAGATCCTTACGGAGTAATATTACAATTCGGTGGGCAAACATCGGTCAATTTAGCGATGCCATTGTTTCATGCTTTGAAAAAATATGGCTTAAAAACTAAAATTTTGGGTACTAGTCCACTCAGCATGCATCAGGCTGAAGATCGGGAGGCATTTTCCACAATTCTTCGCCAACTCAATCTCCTCCAGCCACCATTTGCTACCGGTTACAGTTTCGAAGACGTGCGAGAAATTGCAAAAAAGATTGGTTATCCCGTGCTCGTCCGCCCCAGTTATGTGTTAGGGGGGAGAGCGATGGAAATCATTTATGATGAACAGGAATTAGAAAAATATATCCGATTGGCAGTAAAAGTTTCGCCAGATCACCCAATTCTTGTTGATAAATATATTGCTAATGCCATCGAAGTAGATGTGGATGCCTTGTGTGATGGCGAAGATGTTTTTATCGCCGGCATCATGGAACATATCGAGCAAGCAGGGGTACACTCTGGGGATTCATACTGTGTGATGCCACCTCAAAATCTTCAAGAGGAAACCATCCGGGAGATAAAAAGAATTGTCCGGGATATCGCATTGGTGTTGAATACTGTGGGACTGATAAATATTCAGTTAGCCATTCAAAATGGCACAATATATGTCCTTGAGGCAAATCCCCGGGCATCAAGAACGGTTCCTTATGTCTCAAAAACTATTGGAATTCCTCTGGCGAAAATCGCCACCAAAATCATGCTCGGTTATAAAATTAAAGATTTAAATCTACCTAAAGATTTAAATTTAAATTTTGTTTCAGTAAAAGGTCCGGTATTTCCATTTCTCAAATTGCCGGGTGTTGATCCAATACTTGGTCCGGAGATGAAATCAACCGGTGAAGTGATGGCAGTCGATGAAACATTTGGTGCTGCATATTATAAGGCAATCCTCGCTGATAATAAGTTTGCCAAATCAGGAACTGTCTACATCACTGTACGCGATGAAGACAAAGAAGAAATAGTCAAGATTGCAAAGGCGTTGAAGGATCTGGGATTTAAAATTGTCGCCACCCGGGGAACTGCTCAATATCTTCAGGAAAAGGGTATCGAAGTTGAGACTGTTTATCGTATTAGTGAGCACAAATCGCCAAATGCCCTGGATTTGATGCGTCAGGGTAAGATCAACTTGATAATCAATACCCCAACAATGAATTATAGTGCCAAAAGGGATGGTTATACCATGCGCCGCCTCGCTGTGGAACTCAACATTCCGTTTATAACTGCTTTGAATTCTGCCTATGCCGAGATTGAAGCAATAAGATTTGCTTGTCAGGGTGAAATCAAGATCCGGGCAATTAATGAGTTTAAAAAAAGTATCTCTTATCAATTTTAAATGAATCTTAATTTTTAAATTGGTGTCTTTTAAGGGTCATTGGGGAATACCACACCTCAACTCTCATATCTTTCATTTTTGATTATCATTTAATTTTTAACTGCTTCAACCATCATTCTTTTAGTTTCTTGACCACCCCTACATTTTTTATATAATAATACAGAAAAAAGCCATGAGCAATTCAATTAACATCGAATTCAACGATGAGTTTAAAAAAGCATTAGCTTTGATGGAGAACACAGACAAAAATGTTTTTGTTACCGGTAAGGCAGGGACAGGTAAATCAACACTCTTAGAATATTTCCGTTCCATAACCAGTAAAAAGATTGTTGTTTTAGCTCCAACTGGTGTCGCAGCACTCAATGTCCAGGGTGAAACAATTCATTCATTTTTTGGCTTCAAACCCGATGTAACGATTAAAACGGTCAAAAAACTAAAACCGGAAGACGCCCGAATCTACAGGGAACTTGATGCCATAATCATCGACGAAATCTCTATGGTGCGTGCTGACTTGCTTGATTGTGTTGACCATTTTTTAAGGTTGAACGGTAAAGATTCAAATAAACCTTTTGGAGGGATTCAGATGATTTTTATCGGCGATTTATATCAATTACCGCCGGTTGTAACATCTAAAGAAAAGAAAATCTTCAGCGAATATTATAAAAGTGCCTATTTCTTTGATGCAAAAGTATTTAAGGATTTGCCTGTAGAATTTGTCGAACTGGAAAAGGTGTATCGCCAGAAGGATGCAAATTTTATTGAACTTTTGAATAGAATTAGAAACAATACGGTTACTGAAGAGGACATTAGACTTTTAAATACCCGGGTTGGTGCACAACTAAAAAAAGGAAAAAATGACTTTGTAGTATATCTCACAACACTTAATGAAGTGGCACACAGGATAAACGAAGAATGCCTCCAAAAGTTGCCTGGTAAGGTTTATCAATGGACTGCTGATATTGAGGGTGAGTTTGATAAAAATTCTTTTCCAACCGATTATATCTTGACGATAAAACCCGGTGCCCAGGTGATGATGTTAAATAACGATTCTATGGGCAGGTGGGTTAATGGATCTATCGGTAGGGTTTTGAATGTTCGCTATAGTAAAAAGGAGGGGTGTGATACAATAGCGGTTCAGCTTCAGGATGATAATATTGAATATGTTACACCATTTACTTGGGAGATTTTCCATTTTTATTATAATGAGAATACAAAGACGATTGAATCAGAAACAGTCGGCAAGTTCACCCAATATCCATTAAAACTTGCCTGGGCGGTGACGATTCATAAGAGTCAGGGAAAGACATTTGATAAGGTGATAATTGATTTAGGTCGGGGAACATTTGCGGGTGGACAGGTCTATGTGGCATTGAGCAGGTGCACATCATTTGAAGGAATAAGTCTGTCAAAACCGATTAAAAAAGGACATATATTTACCGACTGGAAGATTGTAAAATTTTTGACGAACTTCCAGTATAAATTATCAGAAAGGGAGATATCCCTTGAGAAAAAAATTGAAATTATAGAAAATGCAATTGCCAGAGGGGCTTTACTTGAGATTGTATATTTAAAACCCAATGACGAAAAGAGCAAGAGGATAATCCAGCCCTATGAAGTTGGTGAATTTGATTTTCAGAATAAGAAATTTTTGGGAGTAAGGGCATATTGTGAAAAAAGAAAAGAAGAGAGAACCTTCCGCATCGACCGAATTCTAAGTTTAAAAACAATATGTTGATATTACAAGAACCAATATGCGAGTTATTCTCATTCTTGCAATATTCGATTAACCTTCTGAAATTAGCGAGCAATTGTCTAAGATTATTTCGCTTTTGCAAAAAGTGAAATAGATAAAAAATGACGGTCCAGGTGATGAGATTTATTTTGAATCGATATATGGGTGGCATAGATGTCACTGCAGAGTTCATAAGGTATTTTTGCATTGACTTTCTGAAGGATGATAAATATAATTTGTTGATGTTGCTGAAAATTTTTATCAAAGAATTTATTGGTATCGCATTTTTATGTAATATGTTTTTTACAACATTTCTCTTTGCCACTGACACTGAAGAATGCTATTTCAATTCAGCATATTTCAATGCCACATATATCAATAATTATGGTGGCGATGAACGTGCAGAAAATTTTGTTAAAGATGCAATAAAAGTTACAAATGTTGTCATTAGACTTGATAGTTTGATTAAAAGTAATGTGCGACGGGGTTTAATTAAAAATTACCTGCAGTATAAATTGATAGATAATTATGCAGGAAATTTTAGGATACCTAAGGAGTCATATATAAAGAATGGCAAAGAAATTCATTTACGGCTTACAGATTCAATTGCGGTTAATAAGATTTTGAAAGATTTATGGGGAATAAAGGATTATACAATCAGCCCAAATGTTACCGCCGGTATCTGGTTATTTTCACTCCATATAGGGGTGTGCAAAACAAAAAATGGAATACTCGCACTTATTGAAGGTTTAGATATAAATTATGACCGCCCTGATGAGGAATTTTTATGGCTTAAGGTTGAAGGTGGATTATATTCACCGATGTCATTCTACCAGTATGAAAAAGATGGTTTTTATCATGGTTATACCGGGCTGTATTTAACAAAGAATAGTGTTATGAGGGCAAAGAAACTTATTGAAAAGAGGTATGGCATAAAGACGGCGGTTACGAGCCACTATATAACCCCTTCGGTTCTTAAAAAATATGTGATTTATACGCATAATGAATGAAATAAAGAATTTTCTGCTAACTGGTCTGCCTGGGGTGGGGAAGACGACGATTATAAAAAAGGTTGTAGAAAGGTATAAAGATAAGTGTGCGGGATTTTATACTGAAGAGATAAGAGAAAATAATACAAGGGTTGGATTTAAATTGATTACATTAAGCGGAAATAGTTGTATAATGGCGCATAAGGATATAAAAAGCTCTTATAAGGTGGGTAAGTATGGCGTAGACCTGAAGTGCATTGATTATATCGGTGTTGATGCAATAAAGAAAGCAATCGTAGAAAATAAGATTGTAATAATTGATGAAATTGGTAAGATGGAACTCTATTCCCATAAATTTAGAGATGTAGTAATTGAGACTCTCAATTCAAAATGTCCTGTGCTGGCGACGATTCTATACTCATCCAATCCATTCTGCGACAGAATCAAAGAAAGGAAGGATACAAAAATTTTTGAAGTAACATTGGCAAATCGGGATACCTTGCCTGAGCAGATAATTGAATTATTGATACAGAGAGATTAAATCTGCCTTAATCTTTCTTTTTGAGAGGGGATAGTAGGGGGGGGTTAAAAAATATTCTACTCCTGCGCCGGAATTGTTATTCGCAAAATATCATTTTCGTATATAGCCTTACTCAATGCTTTTTTCAAACGCATTGATAAAAAGATATATTTGCAATAATCCACTTCATCACTTTCTGCCCTGATTAAGATTGCATCCGTTTTAACCTTAACACAAATTTTATCTTTTTCAGCACCGGGGAGAACGACTTGAACTATGAGCATATACGCTTCAGGGTCAAGATATGTGCAAACTTGTGGTTCAATTCTTTGCTTAATGGCTGGCATAAAATCTCCTATAATTATATAAGGCAATAATCGTGCCTGATTTTTCAAAAATTTGTCTTGAAATATCATAAATTTAGATTAACATATGCACAAAAATAGGTAAAAGATTACATATATTGTGCAAAAATACAATTTTGGGCTTGCTTTCTGGTTGACTTTATGCATCTTTTAAATAGAATAACTAATAAGATGAAATTACCAACAAAGCGTTTTTCTGTTGTCCCCTTGATGATTGTTATCCTTACAGGCGATCTAATATTGCAACCGCGCAATCAAGACCGGGTTAATGCTGCAAGGGAGAAACATCAATCACAGATTGATTTGCTCTTTGATAGTCTGGGTGTAGAATATCCGCCGGAGAAGGTCTTGATTACCGCATATAAAAAAGAACAAATTCTTCAATTGTGGGTGGAATCAAAAGACCGGGCAGAATTTTTGAAGGCGAGGGAATACAAATTTACTGCATTTAGTGGAAAACTCGGTCCGAAAAGAAAAAGGGGGGACTTGCAGATTCCAGAAGGTTTTTATCATATCACCCGTTTCAATCCGAGGTCACAATTTCATTTATCGCTGCGAATAAATTACCCGAATGCTTCGGATAAGATTCTGGGTAGCAGAAGAGACCCTGGTGGTGATATTTTAATTCATGGTGAGGCGGTGACGATTGGATGCATTCCCATAGGTAATGAGGCGATAGAAGAATTGTACCTGATATGCCTTGATACGAAAAATCAGGGGCAGAATAAGATTATGGTTTATATTTTCCCCTGTCAGATGGATAGTTTAAATATGGATTCGCTCAAGATGATTGCAGGAGAAGATACGGGCTTATGGTCTTTCTGGCAGAATTTAAAACAGGGTTATGATATTTTTATGAAGAATAAGCAGATTCTTAAATTTCATGTGAATGATAAAGGAAAATATCTGTATGATTTATGAATTTAATGTAGGGCGAACCTTCAGGTTTGCAGATTTTTGCAAGGCTAAAGCCTTGCCCTCCATTTTCACCCATATCGCAGGGAGCTCCCATGCGAATTATTGCGCAGAGCGAGATGTCCCTTGTGGAGAAGATAAAGACCGCGGAATATACTACTGGAAGGTTACAATCAACCAGGTGAAACATTCAAGATAAGGAGCTCATTCTCAGTTGAGGCACCGGAGACGGCAAATGTTGAAGAAATGCTTTATTAAAAAAAGACACCTTGAGTCTTTTTGAGCCATTCTACCATTTTATTTAATATAAACAGGGAGGTTTTATGCCAGAAATAGAAATTTTTCCAAAGATTGATACAGTCATAGTTTATCCTGACCGTGTTCAGGTAATAAGAACCTGTGAAGTCAATTTAAATGAAAGTTCTGATATTTTAATTCCAAATCTTCCCGGTTCTCTTGATGATGAATCAGTGAGGATAAAGGCAAAGGGCATAAAAGTGGGTGAAGTCCAGGTAAAGCCTGGATATACAAAAGAACTGGCTCCAAATGTAAAGAAAATTGAAGATAGGATTAAAGAAATCTCAATAGAAGACAGAGCCCTTGCTGATGAGACCGTTGTCCTGCAGGAAAAAGCGAAGTATCTCAGCACAATCTCGGTGAGCAGCCCCCAGACCATTTCAAAAGAACTCTTTACCGGAAGTATTTCACCTGACGCCTGGCGTGCAGGATTGAATTTTATTGGTGAAGAACTTTTCAATGTCAAAAAGAGAATTGCCGAAATAGAGCGCAAAAGGATTGAACTCAGAGAGAAAATGGAAGAGTTGAAAAGGGAAATGAACGACATGCAGGCAGTATCCCAGAATAAAAAGACCATTATTTTTGATGCCTATCCGCAATCAAAAGGTAAAGGACAGATAGAAATCAGTTATGTAGTATATGGTGCAAACTGGTATACTTACTATGAAGTAAGGGCTAATCCTTCTGAATCAAAGATTGAACTTTCTTATTTTGCCAAGATTGAACAGAGAACAGGGGAAGACTGGGATAATGCTCAGATAATTTTATCAACCGCACAGCCGTCTATTGGTGGGGTTGCACCAGAACCACAACCCTGGTATATAACCATTTATGTGCCAAGACCGGCGGTAGCAAAGGCAAAAAGGGCAATGCCTCCAGAGTCTGCTGAAGCATTGGCATCTGCACCAGCAATGGACCAAAAGGTTGAATACGAACCAGCACCTCCGGTAGAAACTGGAATTGCTGTTAGATATCCCTTACCCGGCAAATATATGATTAGAAGTGGTGAACAGGCGAAAAAAGTAAAAATCTGCGATGCTCTACTGGATGCAGAATTTGAATATTTTATTATCCCAAGAATCACAGAGCTCGCATATTTGAAAGGGGAAGCGAAGAATACAACTGCCTATCTATTTTTGAGTGGCGAAGGAAACACCTATGTTGGTGATGATTTGACCGGTAAGGTTTATCTTGATACAATCGCACCGAACGAGAAAATAGTATTCTCTTTTGGTGTTGACGAACATCTAAAAGTGGAAAGGAAACAGAAAAAATCACACATTGAAAAGACTGGGCTTGTGAAGAAGGCTCTTAAATATGAATTTGCCTATGAAAATATTGTGAAAAATTTCCATAAAAAACCTGTTAAATATACACTCATTGACCAATTACCAGTTCCACAGAGTCCAGAATTGAAGATTCAGGATGTGAAATTTGAACCTGAACCTTCTGAACAGGAGAAGGACCTTGGTATCTATTACTGGAAAGGTGAATTGGGACCAGAAAAAGAGTTAAAAATAGAAGTTTCTTTTGTAGTAGAATCACCCGAAGGTGTGAGGATAGAAGGATTAGTGTGAAAGGGTGAAGAAGGAAGAAAAGGGGTGAAGATGGGAGAATAAGGGTAAAGAAGGGTGAAGAGGAGATAATAAGATTGATTTGATATGGATGCTTGACTTGTAAAATATTTTGAATAAAATTTTTTACATTAGAGCAGGGAGGTTTTATGAATTTTATCTGTCTATGTTTTTTTGCTTTTTTTCAAACAATCGGGAGTGGGGATAATTCTATCTTTGCCTATGACTCATCAAATGTTAGATTCATTGGAAACTGGCCCTTTGGTCCTTCAAATGCAGTGGCAATAGACCAAGCGCGAAATCTTGTGTTTATGGGTTCAGGCGGGGGAATAAGTATTTTGAATGTAGCAAACCCTTCAGCTCCAGTTGAAGTCTCACAAATTAAATCAAGGGGTTTTGTTGAAGGTTTATTTTATCTCAATAACCGATTATACATTGCAGGTGGGAAATATGGATTGGAGATATGGGATGTGACCACGCCGAGTTCACCTGCTAAGTTAGGGTCAATCATTACACCAGGAAGGGCAAAGGATGTTTATGTATACGGCAATTATGCCTATGTTGCAGACTGGACAAACGGTATCAGAATTGTCAATGTCTCAACTCCTTCCAATCCTATTGAGGTTGGCTACTGGGACCAGGACCAGGGACTTGCAATGGCAGTTGTAGTTGCAGGTAGTTATGCGTATATTGCAGACTATGATATGGGTGGATTGATTATACTCAATATTGCTGATCCGTCAAATCCATATCAGGTTGGAAGTTATGATACACCGGGTATTGCCTGGGATGTTTTTGTTTCTGGTGTCTATGCATATATTGCTGATATGGTGGCAGGATTTTTGATTCTCAATGTTTCTGACCCGTCAAATCCATACTATGTTGGTTCGTGTTTTCCTTCGGGTTGGTGTATGGGTGTCTGGGTATCTGGTAATTATGCATATCTGGCAAATTTTGATGCCGGGATGAGAATCATAAATATAAGCAATCCTGCATCTCCTTATGAAGTTGGTTATTATAATACTCCGGGAAATTCATACGAGGTCGTTCAATATGGTAATTATGCCTATGTGGCAGATGATTATGGCGGATTAAGAATAGTTAATGTATCAACACCGAATAACCCTTACGAAGTAAGTTATTTCAATCCCTTAAACTATGCGCGCAAGGTCTTTGTGAGTGGTTCTTATGCTTATATTGCTGATGATTACGCAGGACTGCAAATAATCAATATCTCTAATCCCAATAATCCATCAAGGGCAGGATACCTTGATACACCCGGAATTTCCTGGGATGTGTTTGTGAACAATAATATTGCCTATGTTGCTGATTATACATCAATGAGGATAATAAATGTGTCTCTGCCATCAAACCCGATTGAACTCGGTTCCTGGCCAAGTCCGGGTATTGCATTGAGTGTCTTTGTATCAGGCAATTATGCCTATGTTGCAGACTGGAATATGGGTCTAAGAATTATCAATGTCTCAACGCCATCTAACCCAATTGAGGTAGGTGTCTGTATGCCACCGAGTTGGGCAAAGGATGTATTCGTTGTAGGGAATTATGCTTATGTGGCAGATACATCAATGGGTTTAGTGATAATAAATGTTTCAAATCCATATGCACCTTCAATAGTCGGTGTCTGCGATATACCCGGTTATGCCTGGGGTGTATATGTATCAGGTAATTATGCCTATGTCCTTGATTGGTATCAAGGATTGAGAATCATTGATATCTCTATTCCCAGCAATCCCCAGCAGGTAGGTTTCTGCAGTCTAACCGGTTTTAATGAAGATATTTTTGTTTCAGGTGGCTATGCTTACATTGCCGGCTACCAAACTGGTTTGAGAATAGTTGATGTAACGATTCCGACAAATCCTTTTGAAGTTGGTTATTATATTACTCCTGACTTGGCATACGGAGTATATGTATCGGGCAATAACACTTATATCGCTGATTATGGTGCAGGGTTGCAGGTTTATCAAGGTCCACTTGTAGGAATTCAAGAAACGGAAAAGAAACAAATTTGTTCTAATACACTGATATATCCAAATCCAGTTGTTTGTTCATTCAAAGTAGATTTTCCAGAAGGTATAGAAACTTTAGAAATCTACGATGCGTCAGGTAGATATCGTGGCATCTGTAGACCTACCAATGGAGTGATTTATTTGCCCAGCGCACTTAAATCCGGTGTTTATTTTTTGAAAGGTGGCGATTTCACGATAAGGCTCGTAAAAGTGAAATGAATTCAATTTAAAAGACTTATGGTAACGAGAAAAAGTAAAAATAATTTTAATAGGATAAGGCTTAATAGCTCCCTGATTAAATCAAGGGAATGTTGGGGTACCACTTATGGTACATAAAAATGCTATGAAATTTAATAAGATTATCCTATCCCTTGAGGGGAGAGGATTAAGGTGAGGGTGATAAAATTGGTTACCCCTCACCCTTGCCCTCTCCCACAGGGGGAGAGGGATTTGATATATCCGAGGAGGTCTTATGATAACGAAAATCCTTGTTGGGTTATCAATTTTTATAGCCCTCTATGGGCAATGGCGTAAATCACTCGTTGGAACAGCACCGAATGTGTTAAATCTGATCCGAGTTGGCGATGGCAGGAATGATGGAGTCCAACGGGTCTATGCAATATGTGAGGATGCACGTGTCTATGAATGGACATATACAGGGAGTGGTTGGACACGTGCTACTGTTGGCATACTGCCTGGTTCAGGCTGGTGTCTTGGTATAGACATTGGAAAGGGTAGAAATGATGGGCTCAATCGTGTTTATGCTACACAAATTGATGGAAATGTTTATGAATTCTTCTGGAATGGAACACAATGGATTAGGACCGCACTTGGAAATCCAAATTCTACAATCTATGGTGTATTTGTTGGTCCGGGAAGGAATGATGGAATAAATCGCATTTATGCAAGCGGTGATGGTGTGCCACCAGTTGAATATTCATGGACAGGTTCCTTCTGGGATAAAGATACAGTCGAAAATGCAAATCTCCAACAATGGCTGCCTTATGTTGGTCCGGGAAGGAATGATGGGATAAATCGCTTATATCTCCCCAACTCAATGGGTTCTTCATACACTGTTGCTGAATATACTTGGACTGGTTCTAATTTTGTGCGTTCAGACTTACCTCCAGTTGATGGAAATCCTTTGTGTATTGTGATCGGTCCGGGCAGGAATGATGGAATAAATCGTTTGTATGTAAGTTCCAGGGCAAAAGTATATGAATTTACTTACCAATCAGGGGTATGGCAGACAGTGGATATAATCCCCGCTTATGGAAATGAAGGTCGGTATAATATCACATTAGGCAGGACAAAGTCTGATGGAAAAAATCGTGTCTATGTAACCTGCTCGGGAACACAATTGCTTGAAGTATCCTGGACAGGGTCAGCCTGGGTTGATACGGTGATTGATGCGGTATCTGCTGCTACCTGCGGTGTTGCAATCGGCAGGGGGAGAAATGATGATACAGTAAGGGTTTATGGTTGCAATAGAAATGGTGAGGTTTGGGAATTCACGCATGTCCATCCTTATGTAGGCATTGAAAATGAAAATCATCTTGCACTTCCGTTGCTAAAGGAATTTATCGAAATATTTCCTAATCCAACTGCTAGTGAATTGAAAGTAAATTATACTGTGGATTTCAAAACATTGTCCGAAATCGTCATTTACGATATTACTGGAAAAAAGATTAAAGTCTTGGTTAGCGAGATACAAGAACCCGGTTCCTACGAAATCCTTTGGAACGGCCAGGATGACACCGGAAAAAAAATTCCCGCTGGTTTATATATCTTGCACTGCAATTTAAATAATAATCGTTCAATAAAGAGGATTGCATTTTTAAAATAATTCCAGACTGGTTTAAGTTGATGATAAGAATGATGGTGAATTAAGTCATACCTGATATCGCATTAAAAAGCATGTTGTAAGATTCTCGTATATTACATAAGATAAAGATCTTTAGAATCCCAGTGTTTCGTTGACGAGTAAAACCGTGATATTTGTATGCCAAGGACGAAATTGCATTATTGAGATCACACGACAGATCCTCCCTTTTACATTACAATCAATGCACATTCCGGTATTAACACATGGGGTTTGAGCACTGACACGTTTGGCATTCATTACCGCGGCAATCTCTTTGCTCCTTTTTATACCGTCATGGATTGAAGGAACGATCTTGTTATAGCCCGCGATTATATAAACATTATCCGGACCATAAACCATGGCCGCAATGCGGTTTCCGATTCCATCGATGTTGATGATATCACCATTTTTCGTAATTGCGTTGGCACTTGTCAGATAGTAATCAGCAAGCATTTCTTTTTTCCGTATTTCTTTATCTGTTTCTTCGGTCAATCCTTTTTGCCAATGGTGGATTACTTTATTCCCTCTCTCTTCAAGTTTTTCAATGATGCTAAGTTCTCTAATTGTCATAGAACCACCGATGCCAACACTGGCGTGAACGGGAATATTTCTTAAAAGATAGTCATTTACTTCATTAACCGAGTGGAAATATTCGGCGTTAAAATCACGCTTTCTTAATGCTTCTACTACCCGCAGCAAAATCTTTTCCTGATGCCATTTTTTCACTTCATTCATGGAATGATTATATGTAATCAATCAAGTATGTCAATACCAAAATTTTTCATGCTGTTGACACAAATAAAAAAATGGATATAATTTCCAATGGAACTTTCTGTTAATATTGATCATATTGCTACCTTGCGCGAGGCACGCAGGGAGAAATTCCCGGATCCCGTTTATGCTGCTGTAGAGGCGGAGTTGGGTGGTGCAGATGGAATTACAGTTCACTTAAGAGGTGACCGGAGACATATCAAAGAAAGAGATTTGCGTCTATTAAGAGACATTATCAAAACTGAATTGAATTTGGAAATGGCGGTTACCAACGAAATGCTTGAGATTGCCTGCAAGATTCGACCGGATCGGGTGACACTTGTTCCCGAAGCACCAGGGGAAATAACCACTCAAGGTGGTCTTAATCTAATAAACTTTTCCAGTGATTTAAAGGTATTTATTCAGCGACTTAAAGAAGCTGGAATAAAGGTAGGGTTGTTCATTGACCCAGATATAAATCAGATAGACGAAGCCCTGAAGGTTCAGGCTGAATACATTGAGATAAATACCAATGAATACTCTAAAAATCCCAAGTCGCCATCGCTAATAGTGAAAATAAGAGATTTCGCAAAGCGAGCCTATGCATCTGGTTTCGAAGTCCACGCCGGTCACGGTATTGATTATAAGAATATCACCCGTTTGTTGGAGATAAAAGAAATAACAAGTTATTCTATCGGTTTTGCCATTGTTGCCCGCGCAGTTTTTGTAGGCATGCGTCAGGCAACTGAGGAGATGGTTAGGATTATCAAAGGAGCAAGATGAGAAATATTGGTTTTAGATTGGCTGTGGTCATAATTATTTTTATCGTTGGACTATATACTATCTATCCAACTCTGCGCCTTTATACTGCTTCTGGATTGTCAAAAGAAGAAGAAAATAATTTACTCAAAAGGGCAATTCACCTCGGGTTGGATTTAAAAGGCGGAATGCACTTGGTCCTTGAAATTGATACCACCGGATTAAAAGAAAAACCCTCTGATTTACGCGATCGAGCACTGGAAATCGTAAAAAATCGAATCGATGAATTTGGGGTTTTTGAACCTGTTATAGAAAAACAAGGAAGTTCAAGAATTCTTGTTCAACTGCCGGGAGTGGACCGCGAGCGCGCTTTGAATATCATCCGAAAAGTCGCCCATTTGGAATTCAAATTGGTAAGCGATAAGACCCGGGATGTGATAAAAAACATCGATACATACCTTGCGAAAGGGGATACCCTTGGTTTCGAAGAGCCTTTCAGTTCTTATCTCTTCAGCGTTGAAGGCGATTTAGGTTTTGATGTTAGGGATGAAGACTCACTGAAGATGCTGATTGCTCAGGCACAAGAAATAATTCCTAAAGAATGGCAATTTTACTTTGGACCCAAAGAGCATTACCAGGGCAAAGAGATTAAGAGATTGTATCTCCTTAAAAAAGAGCCTGAGCTTAGCGGTGAGATGATTCGCGATGCCCAGCATCGACCCTATCAAGGAGCTGAATTGCAATATACAGGTTCTTGGATAGTAGAAATCGAATTCCGACGAGAAGCAGCAAGATTATTTGCATCAGTGACCGGCAAGAATATTGGGAGACGTTTGGCGATTGTTCTTGATGATGTTGTTCAATCCGCACCTTACATTCGGGAGAGAATACCTCAAGGTAAAGCCATAATTACCGGAAATTTTAAAGCAGAAGAGGCAAGGGACCTGGCGATTGTTTTAAAAGCAGGCTCCCTGCCAGCTCCACTGAAGATTGTTGAAGAACGCTCGGTGGGACCATCATTGGGGAAAGATTCAATTATCAACGGAATTCGGGCATCGTTAATTGGCTCGTTATTTGTGGTAGTGTTCATGTTAGTTTATTACTACCTCACTGGTCTGGTAGCAAATTTTGCTTTGCTTCTTAATGTAATCTTGTTGATCGGTACTCTTTCGGCATTCGGGGGGACCTTGACTATGCCAGGCATTGCCGGGATTGCCCTTACAATTGCCATGTCGGTGGATGCAAACATTCTGATATTTGAACGAATAAAAGAAGAACTGCGCTTGGGGAAAACGGTCCGCACTGCTATCGCCCAAGGTTTTTCTCGGGCCTGGCTGGCTATCTTTGACTCCAATGTTACCACGATTATCACTGGCATTGTACTTTATATCTTCGGAACCGGTCCAATAAGAGGATTTGCACTAACTCTGATCATCGGTCTAATCGCTAATCTCATCTGCGCGGTTTTTGTTACCCGAACAATTCTTGATTACTTTACTTATAAATTTGAAGTTAGCAAGCTAAGGATATAACCATGGAATTGATAAAAAATCCCAACCTACCATTTATGTCCTGGAGAAAGTATGGATTTATCTTCTCCGGCATTCTTGTTATTATTTCGCTATTATTAATATTTTTAAAAGGTCCGAAACTCGGTGTTGACTTCGCCGGTGGTGCACTCGTATGGGTAAAATTTGAGAAACACCTGGAAGTAAGTGATATCAGAAACTCGCTTGCGAAGATCGGACAGGAACAGGCATCTATTCAAAAACTTGCAGGAACGGATGAATTTGTTATCCGTTCGGTCACTAAGGTTGACCCGGATAAATTCGCCAATGATGTGATCGCCCAATTGAAGAAGGACTTTGCTGATAATCCACTGGATTTAAGGGCAAAAGAAACAGTTGAGCCAAAGATAAGTGCTGAATTAACAAGAAACACAATCATTGGAGTGCTTGTTGCATTGTTCCTAATGGGCATATATGTATGGTTTAGATTTGATTTTAGATTTGGCGCTGCATCGGTGATTGCAATACTCCACGATGTTTTGATTACAATAGGTGCATTGGTCCTTACTGGTAGAGAATTTACAATTGTTGTCGTTGGAGCACTTCTGACGATTGTGGGTTATTCAATAAATGATACTATCGTCATTTCCGATCGGGTTCGTGAGAACCGTAAAAAACTCCGTGGTATTCCATTCGTGGAACTTATAAATACCAGTATTAATGAAACTTTTTCCCGTACCATTTTAACAGGATTCTTCGTAATTGTAACGCTCTTCTGTCTATTTTTCCTTGGCGGTCCGGTTATTGCTGACTTTGCGTTTACACTCATTGTCGGATTAATATTTGGAACATATTCTTCAACATTTGTGGTTTGTGCACTGGTAACTGAGTGGGAAACAAAATTTCCCCAGAAGAGAAAATAAGACTTTTCTGAATAAAATTATATTATTAACGCATCTGCACGATAATGAGTTTGCATTGTAGGAATGCATTAGTTTGCTGATGTGTCTTTTTAAACTGATATGATTAAAATTTTGAAAATTGGATTTCTTACTGGACTCGGCACAGGTTACATCCCAATTGCTCCAGCAACATTTGCCTGTTTAATAAGTGTCATAATCTGGTATTTTCTCGTTGACTTTCCATTAATTTATTGGGCGGTCTTTGTGAATCTATTTATATGGGGTTTGATAATTAGTCAGGAATTTGTAAAAGAATGGGGTAAAGACCCGCGGAAAATAGTGGTTGATGAATACGCAACACTGCTTTTACCTTTGTATTTTGTGCCGAAAAGAATTTTGCCACTTGTTATTGCATTTGTTTTATTCAGGATTTTTGATGTCATAAAACCACCGCCGCTAAGACAGATGGAAAGACTTCCTGGTGCCTGGGGCATTATGCTGGATGACCTCGGGTCCGCAATCTATACAGCATTAATAATCGTTATCATAAAATTTCTCTATCCACAATTATAACTATCCGCCTCCGATTTTCATCAGTCCCCATCTCGGAGCCGCAAACTTCAGCCTGCGTATGATTTTTATATAAAATAATCGCAGGACAAACCTTCAGAGCATGTGTCATAACCACTGTAGCAATCGCATTTATGGGTCAAAAGAATTAAAAAGGGATGCAATTTGATAATGTTTGATAAACTTACCCTGATGCAAATCACGGGTCAAACCGCTACAAATTGGCGACATTTTAAATTGCGATACACCCATTTCGGGGTTTGGGCTGTAAGTTGTCAAGCAAGCTCGACAACTACGGGATAAAATGATTATCTGTAGTAGCAGAGTTTACTCTGCTAAAGGCGAGCAAGCTCGCCCACTATAAAAAATTGTTTATTGTAGTGGCAGACCTTGGTCTGCAAATATTTAAAAGCCGAGTAAGCCCTTCATTTATATCCTCGTGTTATTTTTATATTTCCCAATTGGCTGTTTAAAAGATAAAAATAATTTGAATAAAACTGGAGATGATTCAGACACTTTACATATTGACTTAATGGTTTGTTTGAATATGACATCATAGTAGAAGAAATTTTGAGAATTTTAGATTTGACATCTGCAATGGATTTTGTATAATTGGTTGTATTAAGTTTGTAGAGGGGATATGAGATGATGAAAGGAATTTTTAGCTGCAGACGGATTAGAGCGGAGTCAAACGGAGGCAGTATCGCTTCGCTTGCAGTATCGTCCCTTTGGGACTTGCAGGAATTGCATTATCGCTCCGCTTGCAGGAAGTGCATCCGCCCTGATTTTTTCAGTGCCCTCAGTGTTTTATTTTTTGTTCAGTGTTTCAGTGCTAAAAAAGGAGGTATAAATGCTTAGCAAAAGGACTTTAATGATCACAATCATCTCTGCCCTGTGTTTGGTCTCACTGGCAGGGGCAGAGGAAAGTGGGTTTAAAGCACCTGATACAACTTACTATCTTTTTACCAGAATTTGGCAAAGAGAGGTTTACCGTCGGGGTTCACTGGGTGGTATTGATTATTGGGAGCGAATCGGGAGATTAAGTCCTGATTCAGCAGTTTTATACAGGGTTTATGCCTTATTTGACACCACGAAGTTACCGAGGATACCTGATATACCTTGGGGCATAGTTCGATTAAGGTGTGGCACTGGTGTGATTGATGAGATAAAAGAGAAATGGATGTCACTGCCTTTTGGAATAAAACAAGCGTTGCTTAATTATTTTTCATATTATCCGGGTGACACAACCAAGATAATTCTTGATTTACCTCCGATTGAGTAGTTGACCTGGAAAGCAAGTGGGCGTTTTGTCTTTAGGTATACGCTTGAGGGTGAGTATGCGATAAGTAGTGCAGATAATAATCAAAATGGTGTGCCAGATTACATAGATGACCTTTATGGGCGGTTTAATTTTTCCTGGCAGCAGGAGATAGGTGAGTATAAATATAAGGAGATTTCAGGGGGGTATTTACCTCTTCAGGTATATCTTTACAATACTGGTGGTTCAGTCAAGACAGAATTTTTGATTAATGTAGTTAGAATACATTTAGATAATGATATCCCTATACAGTTGCGCGGTGTTTTTGTTGCCCATGAGTTTTTTCATGCGGTTCAGTTCACGGGTTATGATCCTGGAGAAGCTGAGTGGTGGATTGAGGGGACTGCGGTATGGATGGAGGATGAAGTATATGATGATGTGAATAATTATGTAGGATATATTCATCATTTTACTGACTGTCCTGAGTGGTCGTTGGATAATTCTAATAGTGACCATGAGTATGGGGCTGTGATATTTCCGAAGTTGATTTCGGAGCGTCGGGGTGTTGGACAGATTCGGGTGATCTGGCAGGGTTGCGGAGTGCAAACGGGGTAATAGTGTGATGAAAGTGCTGGTAGAGACATCCCCGGGACTTGATAAACTTAAAAGTTTTCAGGATTTCTTCAAATCCTTTGTCTGTGCGAATTATATAAAGACTGGGGTGGATGGGTATGAGGAGGGAGCCGATTATCCAGAAGTTCACATTGAACAAAGATATAATACAGTTCCACCCAACAACAATCAGCATTATGCCAATAGACCGCCAGATAACATTGGTTCCCCGGTGCCCTGGGAGGAGGGGAATTTTCCAAATGGTTCACCAATCTGGTTACCCCATCTTGCCTGCCATTATATCAGAGTAGTTAAGCCTGTCCAGATTGATGATAGGACGATGCTCTATTTCAATTTTGAAGGTGATGGCGAAAAGTTAATCTGGGCTGTGCCTTTTGTGAAAGTAAAAGTTAATGGCACAAAAGAGAAGGGTGAGATTATATTGGCAAATAACAAAGCATACAATTATCCAATTCCGATTGGTGGTTCAGACCCGAATGATATTGCCGAGATTATTTTTATCCCAACAAATCTTGATACCTCAGGTGCCGAGATTCAGTATCGCTATTCCTTTGCGATTGTGCCGGTCTTTCAGAAATCATATCAAGAGAATCCCCAAAATGGCTCAACGAGAGAGGTATTGAATCTTGATACAGATAACTGGTATAAACCAAAAGAAAAAGTCAGGTTAAAAGTTGATTTGAGTGATAAGGTGCATATTGGGAATAATTCAACATTGACTGTGGACTTTTCTCAGGTTGATAAGGCATTTGACCCGGCAAAGGTATCAATTATTGAGGTTGATGGGGTAAAGCATGAGTATCAGATTGAGTATGAGCTTTCCAATACCCTTGAAACTCCAAATCAGTTATTGCCGGTGATAATCAGGGTGAAGGATTTAACCAATGACCCAACGCATCAATCCAAAGAGACAATCTTTCAATTGCGGGTGGAAGGACCACCGGTGGTGGAATCCACCGACCCACAGGCAGGTACTCATGATGTTGATATCTATCAAAAGATTAAGGTGGTGTTTAATAAGGCGATGGATACGGTTTCGGTGCGGGAGGCGATGGAAGTGAAAAACAAAGATAGAGATAGTGATGTTGAAATAAAGGAGATAACCTGGGATAACGATATGAAGACAATGGAGGTGCGGTGCGATGACCCGGTTGGTAAGTATGAATTGTGAATCGGAAAAACGAAATTACCTTAATCTCTATTGTAAAAGCGATGTGCAATGGAAATTGAAATATTTATCCGGTGTTATTTTTACTATGAATTTTGTCTCGGTCCGAGGTATGGTAAATTCATTATTCGCTAAGAGTTAAAGGATTTTTTTAATATTTCAAAAACCCTTTCTATTTCGTTTTCCGTGTTATAAAAATGGGGGGAAAAGCGCAAACAATTATTACGCAATGAGATAATTATCTTGTTCTTGTTCAGGTATTCATATACTTTTCTGGGATTTTCTGGCTTTATCGTGATGATACCTGATTGTGGTCCTTTTTCAGGCGTAATTACTGGGATATTTAATTTTTTAAATCCTTCTCTTAACAGCCGCTTTAATCTTAATACCCTATTTTCAACATTACGCACACCAAATTCCAGCAAGATTTTTATATGTTCAGTCAATCCGCTCAATCCAATTATGTTCCTCGTGCCCATTTCAAACATCCTTGCATCATTAAATAGTGGGGGAGAGGTCTCAAAATTTTCAAAACCCTTCCAGTCAACGCCGAGCCAACCGGTATGAAGCCTTTTTAAAATTTTGAAATTTCTTTTATTTACATATAAAAAGCCCGCACCACCCGGCCCAAATAACCATTTACCACCACCCGAAGCAAGAAAATCTACTGGTATTTTTTTTGTATCAAATTCAATCGCTCCGATTGATTGTATCCCATCAACAATAAGATATATTTCTCTATCTCTTAAAAATTCGGATAATGGGAATAAATCAATCATTTCTCCAGTAAAGAACTGGGTATGGTCAAGCACCACTGCACGGGTCTTACGGGTGATATTTTTCTTAATTATTTTGAGCGGATCTCCGCCACACAGATTCACAAATTTTTTATTTATTCCTGGGATGTTGTATTGAACAACATAACGGACCGCGGGGAAGACTTCGTTCATTACAATTATCTCATCACCTTCTTTCAGAGGTAGATTAATCAGGGCGATATATATCCCTTCTGATGTATTATGGGTGAATGTGATCTCTTCAGGTTCGGCATTGATAAGTTTTGCAAAGAGTTTTCTGCTGGTGCGCAATTTTTCAAAATATGTCTCGAAATCAAATTCTGCCTGGCTCTGATAGACCTTTATACATTCTTCAATTGCCTTTTTTGCGTTTATACTCATCGGTCCGGTGCTTGCATGATTTAGGTAAATTTTATCTTTGGTTATTGGAAATAATTTCCGAAATTTATTTATTCTATCTGTATAATGTTGCAAAGACTTCATCGGGTATCTCCTTTAAAAATGGTGAATTTCTTGTAAAAATAGAATTGCCCTGATAATTTCGACGTTTATCCGCGGTTGTAATATACAATTTTTTCTTTGCCCTTGTTATCCCCACATATAGCAATCTTCTCTCTTCTTCATACCGTCCTTCTTCCCTTGCCTTATAATGCGGTATTATCCCATCTTCTAATCCGGTTATAAACACAACATCAAACTCAAGTCCCTTTGCATTATGTAATGTCATTAAAGAGACCTTCTCATTTGACCAGTCATCAATATCGCTTCTTAGAGAAACACCTTCTAAATAATCCTGAATTGTGGCTGATGGATTATTTTTGACAAATTCATTTATGGATATGAGCAATTCCTCTACATTTTTACGACGATTGATTTCTTCTTCTGTCTCTCTTCTATGCAAATATTCAAGATAACCCGTTTCATTGGCGATGCGGAGAGTTAGGTCATAGAGATTTAATTTTTTGCTCAATTCCCTAAATTTTTCTATCATTTTTATAAAAGTCTCTAAACTTTCTAAACTTTTTTTACTTATTCCATTTATTTCAGAAATTTTTCTTAAACTTTCAAAAAGTGTTAAGTTATTTTCTTTTTGAAATCTGATTATTTTATCAAGTGTTTCTTTTCCGATATTTCGGGCTGGTAGATTTATTATTCGCTTCAAACTTACCGAATCGGTAGGATTGTTTATTACTCGTAAATATGCGAGTATATTTTTTATCTCGGCGCGCTCATAAAATTTTAATCCACCGATCACTTCATAGGGAATTTTATACTCTGTGAAATATTCCTCAAAAATTCTTGATTGATAGTTTAAACGATAAAAAACGGCGATTTCGCTAAATTCCATGCCTCGATAATGTTCCTCGAGGATTTTCTGAGCAACAAACTGTGCTTCCTGCTTATCATCTTCTGCATTGAAGTATTCAATTGGCTCACCAGTCTCATTCTCACACCAAAGGATTTTTGGCTTCCGCTGGGTATTATTTTTTACTACTTCTGATGCAGCTCTAAGAATTATTTTCGTGGAACGATAGTTTTGTTCAAGCTTGATAATTCTGGCTTCTGGGTAATCCCGTTCAAAATCAAGAATGTTTCTGATTTCAGCCCCGCGCCAGGAATAAATGGACTGATCATCATCACCTACCACACAGAGATTTCGGTATTTTGCTGCCAATAAGTTGGTAAAAATGTATTGCGCGCGGTTGGTATCTTGATATTCATCCACCATTATGTACTTGAAGCGCTCCTGATATTTTTCAAGGATTTCGGGCTGGATTTTAAACAATTCGATTGTTTTTAAAATTAGGTCATCAAAATCCAGGGCATTAGACTCCTTAAGTTTTTGATTATATATTCGATAAATGGTTTTGATTATGTTGCTGAATCTATCATCGACTGGATTATAATAATTATCAGGGTCAATCAAATTTTCCTTTGCATGATTAATGCACTGTAAGACAAAATCCGGTTTTAACTCCCGAGTGTCAAGATTCAATTCACTCAACACTTCTTTGATTAGAGAGAGTTGATCGGTTTCATCATATATAACAAAATTCTGCGGAATTCCAATTTTTTCCGATTCGTTCCTTAAAATTCGGGCACAGGTTGAATGGTAAGTCCGAATCCAAACTCCGGTATCATCTTGGTTTAACAAATAACAAACCCGATTTTTCATCTCCTCAGCTGCTTTGTTAGTAAAAGTTACTGCCAGGATATTTTCCGGATTTATTCCTTTTGTTATCAAATAAGCAATGCGATAGGTGATGACTCTTGTTTTGCCACTTCCCGCACCTGCGAGAATTAAAATGGGTCCATCGATTATCTGAACGGCTTCCCATTGTTCTTTGTTCAATTCTCCTGTAAAATTGATCTGGAAACGATTATTCATCTTTGCTTAAAAATCAAACTCATAAAAACCAGGCTCATCAAACTGAGGATGAGCAATTGTCGGAAAACAGGGATAGGCATTCTTTCATTTATATTCATTTTTTCCTTTATCAGCATAAAGAGGACTAATATTACCAGATAACCAAATCCAAAACCAAATGAAGCAACGGTAGTTTCCCAAAATGGCAAATTGCTGGATCGATTTAAAAATATCACCCCATATATTGCATAGTTGGTGAAAAAGAATTCAGGGTAGTTATCAAATAAATCTGATAAGTTCCCCGGCAGCCTTTTAACCATAATTTTTGAATAATAGAGAAGGAGATAGATGATTAAAACAAAGAAAGAAATTTGCATATAGCTCAATCCCAGTGGTAAAAGGAAAATTTTCTCTATAATAAAAACTACCCAATTACCAAGCACCATGAGGAGGATAATGACCAAGCCGGTAATGAATGATTCTCCTAAATTTAAATTATAGAGAAGTAACGGGCAGATTCCCAGCAGGTAATAGAGGCAAACATTATTTTTTGTTAATGTTTCCCAAAGGAGCGATAAAATTGCGTTCATTTTTTTCTACGTTGCAGACCGTAAACTAAAAATACCATCGCGACAATCAACAAGGCACCCCAAGATGAACTTGCCGGCAAAAATAGATATCCATCAGGTTCCGAAATTATCAATGGTTGATTAAATAAAGTTCCTTTCCCGATTATTTCTCGGCACATTCCAATAATAGTCAGTAAAAAAATGCAATGGAAACATTTCTGCGTATGATACAGAATAAAGTTTGCATTTGAATCTGTCAACGTCGGATTTCTTAATCCCGCAAAGAGGAAGCTATTCACAGCAATGAGGGGCAGAAATTGGTTTATACCAATATGGATTTGGGGTAGATAGCCGGCAATAAAATTATCAAAAATTGAAATGATAGTCGCAGTGATAATCAAAAAGGTGAATGTTTTTGCTGGCTCATTTAACCTCTTAACAACTGGTAGATAAATGGTGGCTGATAATAGATAGGTTAAAAGCAATAAAACTCCGCTTGTTAAGGCATTCGTGATTGAATCCGTAAATGTTATCAAAGGTATGGTGCCCATGATGATTTGTATAAATTCTTTTTCTTTATTGATGGATTCTTTCATTTAAGGTATTCCTTAAATCTTTCGAGGTTTTGTTTGATACTTTCTATTAATGCCATTGAAGATATTGTCGCCCCACTTATCGCGTCGGGAATCTCGGTTTTAAATTTATTGAGGAATTCTGCTTCTCTAATTTTCTCTCCGATTCCATCAGTCTCGTGAGAATAGGTGATGATAATTCTTTCTATACCGCCATTTTTATTTATACCTGCAAGGTATTTAATTGTATCCAGGTAACCGAGGGTATATCCGGTGAACACGAGCCCCAAAGTTTCACCGCCAGATAGGGCATACCAGAGTGTGTCCTTTATAATTTCCTCAAAAACTCTGGCACCGGAAAAGATTTCCTGGCGTATATCAGACTTGCCAGATGAAAACAGCAGAGGCTGTAATTGTTCAAACCCTTTTTTGATCCCTTCACACACTGCCCGGGACGATATTGTTGCCCCAGATACTGCATCAATCTCACCTCCGTCTTTTTTTAATGCGATTTTAGAAATTTCCTTGCCCAAAAATTGGTTAAGGAATGATTTCTCGCGAACCCGAGAACCAAGACCAGGGGTCTCTTTGAAACCTTCGGCAGGACCACCGATATAGATACCGCTGACCCTTTGAGCCGTATCAATTCCTACAGTTATTGGGATAATTCCAACATAGCCCTTGGGCCAAACTTTAAATATATATCCCTTTAAGTTTTTTGCCGAATCAAGTGCCTGCCACAGGGTATCGGGAATAATCGTAAAAAATTCAGCACCATCGATAAGGGTCTTAAATCTTCCTTGCTTGTTATTTGTCACTGTCTGTGCAATCAGGGGACGGATGTGAAAGTAAATCTCGGTATTTACAATGAAGCTCAATAAAAGAAAAATAAAGACGATTAAATTAGCATTTAATTTCTTTGCCATTTTTTACTCCTTTTCCAAACCACAATTTTATCAAGCAGGGGCACAGAAAGATTCATCAGCAGGATGGCGGGTGTTACACCCTCCGGATATTCCAAAGTATACCGAAAGAGGGCCGTAAATAAGCCACAACCAATTCCAAATAACCAGCGGCCTTCTGGGGTGATTGGAGAAGTTACCCAATCCGTGGCCATAAAAAATACTCCCAGCAACAATCCACCCGTAAATAGTTGAAATAAAAGATTGATTCTTCCGGGTAGAATGAGATTAATCAAGCAAAAACTAACCATGTAACCGGTAACGATTCGATAATCAATGATTCTTAATATCAAAAGGGTGGCGCCGCCAGCGATAAGGGCAATTTTACAAGTCTCTCCAATAGATCCACCAATATTACCGAGAAAAAGGAGTTTAAACATTTCCGGACTATGCAATTGTTCTAAAACACCCGTTGGTGTGCCATAATAACCAGTGTTTTTTAATAGTGTGAGGGGGGTAGCAGTAGTGATAGTATCCAACCCCAATAATGTCCCATGAAACGGTGATTTATAACTCGTAATCATTATCTGTGGAAAGGATAGCATTAGAAATGCCCGGGCGGTCAATGCGGGATTGAGATGATTAAATCCCAAGCCACCTAAGGCATGCTTAGCAATGATAACGGCAAAACCTCCTCCTATTGCAGGAATCCAGAGAGGAATCGCAGGTGGTAAGGAAAGTCCCAGGAGCAGTCCAGTCAAAGCCGCTGTGCCATCGGTAATGAATCGACCTTGCTTGTGCCAATATTCAAAACATTGCTCAAAGAGCACGGCCGAAATGACACTTATTAACACCACGCTCAATGCATAAAAACCATAAACCATTGTTCCTACAACCACAGCAGGTATAAGACATAAAATTACAATGAATACTGCTTTCTTTATACTTAGACCGGAGTGAATATGTGGGGGAGAGGAGACAACAATTAGATTATCATCCGGCAACATTTCGCAGCCGCGCATATTTAAAATAGTGAACCAAGGGAATGAATGCGGGGCAAATATAAGCACAGCTTCCGCATTCTAAACACTCGTTAAGGCCGTATTTAGGGGCCTCTTCAAACTGTCCCCTTCGGATAGTTCTATAAATCATAGCAGGAAAAATACCAACTGGGCAAACGTCAATACACTTACCGCATTGGACACAATCCCGTGTTTCTTCATTCATAATCGTATCTTGAAACACGATGCCCGGAGTGGTTTTAATGACCGGCGTATCAAGAGAAAACTGAGCATTGCCGGTCATCACTCCGCCAAAGATTATTTTCTTTAAATTTCTTCTCAAACCTCCACAGTACTGGATTATCTCGCGCACTGGTGTCCCAATTTTTACCAAGAGATTTTTTGGTTTATTAATGGCATTACCGCTGATTGTAACCACGCGCTCAATTAACGGTTTGCCGGACTTTATAGCCTGATAAATTGCATAGCATGTGTTTACATTATGCACTACTACTCCAGCATCGATGGGCAACTTATCATAGGGAAGAACAATTTTGGTAAATTCTTTTAAAAGAAGACGCTCAGCACCAAGAGGATAACTATCAGCAAAGACCCTCACTTGGACTCCCTTTTTCTTAAATAATTCAGCGGCTTTTTGATAGCGCTTGGTAAAAACAAAAATCATTTTTGGTACATCCAAAATTTTCTGGATGATTTTTGCTCCTTCTATTACTTTTTCAGGATACTCAAGCATGATACGATAATCGGCGGTGAGGTTGGGTTCCGATTCACAACCGTTGATAAGCAGTAAATTTAACTCCCGAGTCATTGCCGCCCGCAATTTTTGAGCGGTGGGGTACCCACCGCCTCCCAAACCTACAATCCCAGCTTCCTCAATTTTATTAAGAAGTTCTTCAGGACGAAGTGAATAAAAATCAAAATCAGAAAATTCTTGGGCCAAATTATTAGCATAATCCGTTTCGATTATGCAACACCAACTTTCTCTCAAATTAGGATGAGGATGAAGTTTAATATCAACAACCCTTCCGGAAACGCTGGCATGAATATTTGCCGAGACAGAACCATTTGCTTCGCCAATTTTGCTACCAATTTTGACCGTTTCTCCCTTTTTTACCACCGGAATTGCTGGTAATCCTTTATGTTGTTGTAACGGAATAAAGACTCGTGCCGGAGTGGGCATCACTTCAATAGGAAGATCTAAAAGGTTTTTTGGCTTTTTCAATTTTACTAGACGGTCGTCCACCTTCTTATTTTAATGATGGTGTTCATAATCAGTGCCTGGTCCGGCTTCCATTCTCTTTCCAGTTTTTAAAAAATAAGCATAGAGTGGAGACATGTCTCGCAATTGGCGAACTACTGGTGGAAATTCATTGAGAACATAATCAATATCCTCCTCGGTATTATACTTTGATAACACCATCAATACCGAACCTTGGGCTACAGCGGGATCAAGCTTTATGGCTTCCAATACATGGGACATTTTCAAAGCTCGTGATGTACAAGCCGAGCCGCTGGTAACATATATTCCCTTCTGATCTAAAAATAAAAGCATACTTTCACCTTCCACAAATTCTACTGAGAAATTTACATTATTAGGCAAACGTTCCTGGGGGTGGCCATTTAAATAAATATATTCAATCCTTTGCGGTAATTCTTGAATCAATCTTTGTTGCAATTTTTGTATTTTTGCTTGATTTATTTCCATTTCCATAAGAGCAATTTCACAGGCTTTGCCGAAACCGACGATCGCAGGAATATTTTCGGTACCCGCCCTTTTCCCTGATTCTTGAACCCCACCGTCGATCAATGGAATAATTCGAGTTCCTTTCTTTAAATATAATGCTCCTACTCCTTTAGGCCCGTGCATGGTCGCACCAACAAAACTCAGAAGGTCAACGCCAAGTCTATTAACATCCAAGGGTATAACACCCGCACTCGCCACGGCATCGGTGTGAAATAAGGCATTCGCCCGATGGGTAATTTCAGTGAGCTCTTTTATCGGTTGTATCGTTCCAATCTCGGGATTGGCATGCTGGATTGAAACTAAAATGGTATCGTTTCGCAGTTTTGCTCTTAAATCATCAGGTTTGACGAATCCATACTTATCAACTGGTAGGTAGGTTATCTCAAAACCTTCTCGGGCAAGTCTTTTTGCTGCCTGCAAAACCGAAAAATGTTCAATACTGGAAACGATGATGTGTTTCCCTTTTTCCTGGTAGGCATGAGCAATACCTTTAAGAGCGAGGTTATTAGATTCTGAACCGCATGAAGTAAAGATTATCTCTTCCGGCTGGGCATTTATCAATCGGGCAACGCTTATCCGAGCAGTCTCAAGAGCATCCTTCGCTCGTTGACCTAAAGAATGAAGGCTCTGAGCATTACCATATTCCTCTTTTAAGAAAGGCAACATCGCTTCAAGAACCCTGGGGTCAATTCTGGTTGCCGATCCGTTATCAAGATAGACCTGCTTCATTTTATTTCAACAGACATGTTTTAAGATCTTTGCTTGACAGACATTTTTTTAAATTATTTAGTCGGTTTATATCGGCCTGGGTGTCTTTTATCAATTTGTTTATAATCTTCTTCTCCTGTTTGCGGACGAAATTCTTCATTTCGTAGAGAATGAGTAAAGAATCTTTTTCATATTCAATCGCTGTATCCACGGCATCCGCATTTGTTTTGATTTTCTTTAATAAGTCTTTCTTTTTTATATCATTAAAAGTATGGCGTTTTAATAATGCCTGCACATACATAGCGTATTCATCAGGATACAGTTCAAAGGGCTGACAGACTTCAATTTTTTTCAGAATATCTTGTAGCATGGCAATCTGTTTTTCTTCTTGGGACGCCAACCATTTAAATGTCTCTTTTATGTCTGGGGATTTTGTTTTTTTTGCTACGCGTTTATAAAATTCAAATCCTCTTTTCCGGGCTTCAATGCTTATTTCCACAACTTCGCTGGCACAAAAAAGATTAGCCATAAACCCTCCTATAATAATCTTTTTTCACCAGTAATTTTTTGTATTTCTGTAATGTCCTGGGTTACTTCTAAACATCCAAGATATTCGCCACTTTTATTTCTTACTGCGAAATATCTTATATAAATCACCCTTCCGCCCATATTAATCCAAAATTCTGCTAAATCCCTTTTTTTATTTCTGAAGTCATCAAGAATTTGATTAACAACATGTAAGCTTTTTTGTGGATGACACTGTTGAACCTTTCTTCCTATTACTGCCTTGGTTCTTGTAAAAATTCGTTCTTTTGTTTGACTGAAATAGACCACCGTGTCATCTTTATCGACAAATGTGATATCTACTGGCAGTGTATTTAGGATATTTTCGAGTTCTTCAATCGTCAAAGTACCGGTTTCAAGATTTATCCGGTTTTCGGATACATGAGAAAGCGTTTCACCGGTTGATTCCAAACTCTTTTCTGCAACATTCGGGGTAAAACAGCAATAGCCTATTTCCGTGAATTCCTTTTTGATTGCGCCCCATTCATCCTGGTTAATTACTTTCATTGCAGTTGGGAATAAAATGTTATTTTCTTTGTAAAAATGACTCACAAGCATTTCATTAATTTTTATTCCAACCTCATCAATCTGTTTGATAAATTCGTTGTAATCTAAAACATTCTTTTTTGCAAGAATATCATAATAATGTTTCTTCAGTTCACGAATTTGATTATGTTCAGACCACATAATCGCGGGGGGTTGGGTGATACCGTGTTTTTCGAGGTAGGGAAAAAGAACATTTTCTTCCCTTAAATAATGCTTTTCAGAATCTTTAAAATGAGAAGCGATATCCTCAAGTGTATCAAGCTGATTTTTGACTTCATTGAAAGACTTTTTTAATTTTAGCCCTTCAACAAGATTTTTTATTCCCTGCGCGTATGATAACAATATTTTATGTTCTTCCATTAAGATCCGTATTGGATGTCCTTCCGGTGCAAGGAGTAATTCTTTTTCGATGGATTCTTTAAACAAGGCAATATGAACATCACAGAGCCGGCGTATCTCTTCAACCGGGATTCCTTCTTTTATTAATTCTTCCTCAATTTTGGCTAATTCTTCTGGTGATACGCCTTTTATTATATCAGCAAACTTTTTTTTCATCTCTCCCACACCCACCCCGCGATGTATCTTTCTTATTATTTCTTTTATCTCTGCCTTTTTATCTATACCCTTTCCAAATATTTCACTCATTAAGGCCTCCTATATTGTGACTATTCTTTCATAAGTAAAAAACAAATCAACAAGTTCATCATAATTAATTGTTTTCAGACCTGTTTCAATACCCCGCGCCTTTAAATCGGCATTTAAAACATATCCTTGACAACCCAAGGCAAGCTCATGTCTGGCAAAATAAACTCCGTTTTGGATAAATATAACACAATCAGTATCATCGATTAAATTTTTTAATAATTTAATGTTAAATTCGTTTGGTGTTTGGGTAAAAAGATAAAGGGTTTTCATATTTTAGAATGTTAAAATAACATCAGCGGTATTAATTTTCTCTTTCAATTGTGCTCGCGTTATCAAAGGTGCTGAGACCAGTTCGTCCGTTTTTAGATTCCTTTCTTCGATTGAATCTTTATCAATAAACAGATTTATGCGATATTCAGTGATATTTTTATAAACTTCCGAGAGTGGCTTCATTTGTAGTTGTTCTGGGGATTGCTTTTTTATTCCGGAATAAACTCCATCACCGATGAGTATCAAATCAACCTTCATTTCCGAAAATGCGAGTCCCAAACCCGCGCGAAATGCTTCAGCATTGATTGAAGACCCGTAGGGTGGTTTGGTGCTCAAAATTACTATTTTTTTCATTGGTCTATACCGAAACTTATAAATCGGTCACACTCGTCAATCATCTCAGCCAGAGTGGCAATACCAGTCAGTTTTGTTCCTTCAACCACATTTTCCCGAAATACTCCCCTGAAGTGTGCACAATCACCACAAGCTACAATCTTCGCACCCGCATTAACAAGTTCCGTCATCATTGATGGAATATGGCGTTCCCCAGGTGATTTAATGTTTTTATTCAAAGCCAGGACACCGTCTAAATAAAGAAAGATATCGACAGCAATACCTTTTTCTAAAGCCGCTTTACTTAAATGATAAACCGTATCAAGATGTTCAAATGTGTAGGGACCACCGGTGACGAGAAAACCGATTCGTTTCATTGCCTTTTTAAATAAACAAGGTTATCTGAGATTTAGCAGCATTTTCCAGATATGTAGCCACTCCCACTATTCCTTTTATTCCGTCGATCAGTTCTTCTCTTTTCAAACCCATTACCTTCATCGACATTTCGCAGGCATAAAGATTCACTCCGAATTGTTGTGCAATCTCAAGAAGTTCGGGTAAGGAGGCGATTCGTTTCTTTTTCATCACCTCTTTCATCATTTTTGTTCCCAACCCTAACATATTCATCTTTGATAGTGCAAGCGAGTCTGCTCCTTTCGGTAACATCATTCCAAACATCTTCTCCGTAAGCGATTTTCCTTTTACTTTTATCCCTCTTTTACGTAATACACTCAAACCCCAGAAAGTAAAGAACATATCAACCTGCATACCCGAAGCGGCTGCTCCAGTGCCAATGATAAAAGCAGCAAGACACTTGTCTAAATCTCCACTGAAGACAATTATTGAAACTCGCTCTCTATTGTTCATCACTCTTCCCCTACTTATTTCTCTTGATATATGCCTTTATCAACCCCATTTCTTCAATCACTTCTAAGAGAATCTGTTCGGTTTTGCGGCACCATGCTTCAACATCGGGAATAAATGAAGGATCCGAAGCCAAAACTTCTATTACTCCGCCGATTTCAACTTCCTTGATGGCCTGTGCCAGCTTAACTATTGGCATCGGACAAGATAATCCCCGAGCATCAATCGTCTTTGCAATCTGTTTCATATAATGCATTATATCCAATTTTTTTCAGCAGTCAATATTATTCGTTTAGGCTTTCCAATTTCTCTTTTCTTTTGATGGGTGGTACTTTGGACCAATCAAAGATTTTTAAATATGCTAACCGTCTAATCAAATCTGAAGAGCTATCTAAAAAATCAAAGAACATGATTTTATGGTTAAATTAATGAAAATATCGCTATCGATAGAAGGGAGTTATTTAATAGTGGAATGCACTCTCAAAATGAATTTAAAATTTTGTAATGTCTGGGGACCTTATTTACACTCCTCCAGTAAGAACTTGTAGTCAGATTATCCAATATCACTGGTGGAAATAGCGCAATATTGGGATTTAATTCAGGCATAATCTCTTTAGCATACTCAAGGGGTGTC
>JBDRWD010000001.1 GCA_039802205.1 candidate division WOR-3 bacterium | reverse complement strand
GATAAGCTGGATTTATCCAAATACCCGTGGCTTTTTTGTTTCAAAAAGTTATGCCCAACCGAAGATTAAAAGTGAGGAGTACTCAGGGAACATTCCTATTGATTTTTTTATAATAATTGTTATAATCGACTTATGTTCAAAAATTTTTTGCTAACAGAAATGCTTTTGATCTCAATGATTTTCGCTGACCGCGGGTTGATTCCATTCAATCCCAATGTCACAATCTTTGAACCCAATCAAAGGGCAATCATTGCCTGGAATGGAATAGAAGAAATTCTTTTGTTATCGACGGATTTGAAGGCTTCGGATTCCACGATGGTTCTGGAAATCCTCCCTTTGCCTTCAGAACCTGAGGTAAAGAGGGGTGATATCGAAACCTTCCGCCGGGTAACGAATCTTATAAATCAAAGAATTTATCTCAGTAAGAAAAAGAATGGTGGTAGATTATCTGAAGGAACAATTCCGCCACCCGCTGAGATAACATTTCACGAAAAAATTGGTGCCCATGATATTTCGGTTGTCCATCTCAAAGAGATTAGTGGTTTTGTAGAATGGGTGAAGAAATACATTGAGTCCCTTGGGTTTGAAGGAGAGATAATCAGCGATGCCCACAAAGATTTGATTGAGGACTATATTCACAATGGCTTCGTCTGGTTTGTTTTTGATATCATTAATCTCAACCAGGAAGAAAATACCCTTGAGCCAATTCAATATCGATTTTCTACTGAGAGACTTTTTTATCCATTAAAGATAACACGCCTCGCGTCAGGATATACCACGGTGGAACTCATTATTCTTACCCCCCGCCTCCTCTCCCGATTTTCCGGAATATCCATTAAGAGAATAATCCTCGCCCACGAACCGATAACTATTTCTAAAGAAGATTTACGAAATATAGATGCAGAGATCTATAAAATCTTGAAAGATTTTTCAGAGATGAAATTGAGAATCTGGAAGATTGAGGGAGAACTGGATTCTTTTGACCAAGATTTAATTGCTCAATAGAAAAGGAGTAAAGTGAAAGTAAAATCAACCAATAACATAAAAAAAATTATTCAAAACTTGGTGCGTAAGCACAATACCCCGCTTTTTTTAATAAGTAAGAGCAAATTACTTAACCAATTAAAGCGCTTTCAGACGCTCTTACCACGTGTGAAACCGTTCTATGCGGTGAAATCCAATTCCCATCCATTTATCCTTCAAACCTTTGCCGATGCCGGCATCGGTTTTGATGTGGCATCAATCCAAGAAATGAAGACACTGCTTGATATGGGTGTTACACCAGAACGGATGATCTTTGCCAACACGGTTAAAACCCCCGAGGCACTGAAATTTGCCGCCGCCAATAAGATTGATCTGATGACATTTGATAATGAATACGAATTGAATAAGATCGCCCGCTATGCGCCGGGGGCTAAAGTGCTGGTTCGGATCAAAGTACCCAATGTTGGTTCAATGGTGGAATTGTCATTGAAATTTGGGGCAGAACCACCCGATGCGATTCCATTTTTGATAAAGGCAATCCGCCTCGGATTAAAGCCCGTAGGGGTCAGCTTCCATGTCGGTTCCCAGAATACCCACATTGAAAATTATCTCGATGCCCTGGAGATTGCCTCAATTATCTTTAAAGATGCACAGTTAAAAAAGATTCCCCTGGAAATACTTGACATTGGAGGAGGTTTTCCAATCAAACATTTCGACTATGAAAAAGATCTTTTTGCCCAGACTGCTGGGAGCATAAATAAAGAACTTAATCGCTTGTTCCCAGATAATATCCAAATCATCGCTGAACCTGGAAGAGTGTTGTGTGGGCCAGCTGGGATATTGGTGATGAGGGTCATCGGTAAATCAATCAGAAACAACAAACACTGGTATTATCTCGATGATGGGGTCTACGGCTCACTTTCAGGCATTGTCTATGACCACTGTAAGTATCAATACAAGGTCTTAAAAAAAGGTGTTACGCAAATAACCACCCTTGCTGGTCCGACCTGTGATTCTTTTGATATTATCTCCACGAGTGAAGAACTTCCCGAACTGGATATTGGCGATATCGTGTATGTAGAAAATATCGGTGCCTATTCCTGGGCAACCGCCACCAATTTCAATGGTCTGCCACCGGCAAAGGTGGTAATCATCCCATAGGAGGAATAATGAAAAGAATGCATCATGTGAAAAAAGATTTAGATGAAACTCCGGATTGGCTAAAAAAGAAACATTATCCGCACAAGAAGCGGTACTTATCCGGTCCGCGAATCTTTCCGCCTGCCTTGACCGGGAAAGAGAAACTTGAAGATATCATCGAAAAAGTCTTTCTGGCTTATAATTCAGCACGTTTGCGTGAAGGTTGCCGCCTTTTTGTGGAAAAGATGCTGGAACCTGATGTGACCGTGGGAATGAGTTTAGCAGGCGCACTTATTCCTGCTGGTCTGGGAAAGGCGGTGATCATTCCCATGATGAAGGCAGGATTTATCGATTGGGTCGTTTCCACCGGCGCCAATTTATACCATGATTTACATTTTGCTTTTAACTTTCCTTTACATGTCGGAACCCCGCTGGTAGATGACGCAGACTTGCGAAAGAACGATGTGGTTCGGATTTATGATATCTTATTAGGCTATAGCGATTGTTTGATGGCGACCGATGAAATTCTCCGGAAGATATTAAAACAGCCCGAATTCCAGAAAGAAATGGGAACCGCTGAATTTCATTATCTCTTGGGCAAATACGCTGCGGAATGGGAAGAGAAGACCGGAAATAAAGATGTTTCAGTCCTTGCCTGTGCTTATCGACTGGGGATTCCTCTCTTTACCAGCTCACCCGGTGATTCCACCTTGGGTATGAATATCGCCGAAAGAGAGATCGTCGGTGGCAAACTCCGGATCAATCCTTCAATCGATGTTAATGAGTCGACGGCGATCGTTCTGGCCGCGAAAAGGCAGGGAGGTAAGTCCGCCGCCCTTTTGATCGGTGGTGGTAGTCCCAAAAATTTCCTGTTACAAACCGAACCTCAGATTCAGGAAGTTTTACGTATTAAAGAAGTGGGTCATGATTACTTCTTCCAGATTACTGATGCCCGTCCGGATACCGGTGGTTTATCGGGTGCTACACCCCATGAGGCTGTTTCTTGGGGAAAGGTGGATCCTACCCGATTACCCGATGCGGTCGTATGTTATCTGGATGCGACGGTTGCCCTACCCATCCTTGCCCATTATGCTTTGGCAAAACATAAAAAAAGAAAAATAAAGCGGTTATATTTCAAGCGGCAGGAGTATGTGCAAAATTTGATACGTGAATACTATGCGCACCATAAGTGAGCTGTTGGTTGATAGGTGATAATTCGTTACTACAAGTCTTTAGAGTAAAATTCTTAATTTCTCGATCAAGGTGGGTAACGGGACTTGAACCCGCAACACCTGGAGCCACAGTCCAGTGCTCTACCATTGAGCTATACCCACCGCTGATACCCCGCGCAGGACTCGAACCTGCAACCCGCGGATTAAGAATCCGCTGCTCTGCCAATTGAGCTAGCGAGGCCCACGCGCCTGGGGTGAATCGAACACCCAACCTACGGATTAGAAATCCGTTGCTCTATCCTGTTGAGCTACAGGCGCTATGGAATTATTATATCCAATTTTTGCTTTTAGTCAATTGAGCGTTATAATGGATTTCTTTTTCGGGGAGTAAATGATTTGTTCTATAATTCTCTTTCATATGTATCCCTTAAAAATCCTCGGGCGTTGAAGTTCTCTTTGAACCTAGCAAGTCCCCAGTTGGGTTCCATATTTAGCGTGAATGTGCCTAAATCAAAATATTTGAAACCCTTGAGCCGGGCCCATTTTATGACTTCGTAAAATAACAAATTCACTGGTCGATATGCTTGATAATTATTATCATGGCTGATATAAAAAGCAAGGATTACTTGGGGATTGGTCACAAAAATTACCATTCCACCGATCATTCTTTCTTTAAGATAAGCACCAAAAAGGATGATCTCGTTGGGAAACATGTTTTTTAATTTCAACAACTCTTGGAGGGTATGAGTTGGTGAAACATTGTGACGCATGCTGAGATTGTTTTTTAATATGCCATAATACTGAGCAAGGTCATCCGAGATTTTAACCAGCACACCTTCTCTTACGGCTTTTTTTGTCGACCGCCGGGCATCGGGATGGAATGTGAATAATGGTTCGGCACTATCAAGCGATATGACGGAAGTTATTTCCCGTTTCCGGTAGATAAACCCATGCTTCATTAATGCAAAGTCAATGTATTGATTCGGTTCACGATAATAAACGAGCGGTGTCTGGGTGAGTAGAATTTTTTTAATGCCTTCTTTTTTTAAAAATTCTAAAAGATGCCCTACTGCCAGGTAGATCTCATGGATTCCTAATCCCGATTTCAAAACAAACCCGCCGTAGGAGGCACCTTTATGGGAGATGATAGTTTTATCTTCAATAACGGCTGGAAAAAGAGCAATGATTTTTTCTTTTTCCTTTATCAAGAGATGATGACTTTTGAACCTTTCTGGCGGATGGTAACTTAAGAATTTCAGGGTATGAAAGATTGTTCCGTTGTTTGCCTTTTTTACAAATTCTTCCCAGTGATGATGATCTTTTTCGGTGAGTTTGATAACTTCCATATGGAATTTTACCCAAATACCGCTTAAAGTCAACAGCACTGAAAGGAACTTTTTATAAGTTAGCTTTTTGGTGACTCGCTTTGGGGTTTTTATAATTGACATCTGCATATTTTTTGCTATAATCTAAAAGTGGTGCATGATTTGACGCTTTCAATAATCATTCCCGTATATAACGAACTGGATAATATTGAAAAATTGATAAATGCGGTAAAGGCGGTTAACATAAAAAAAGAGATTATAATCGTTGATGACTCCTCCACGGACGGAACAAGGGATTATTTAAAGAAGATTACCGATGCGAAAGTTCTTTTCCATGACAAAAATTTAGGGAAGGGTGCAGCAATCAGGACCGGTTTGAAGTATGCTACAGGGGATGTGGTGATAATCCAGGATGCGGATTTGGAATATTCTCCTGGCGATTATCCAAAACTTTTAGAACCGATTATTCTTGGTAAGACAAAAGTTGTCTATGGTTCGCGGATTCTGGGTAAAGGTAAATTTTTAAAGAAGAGTTATTTTGCTAATCGGGTGTTGACCTTATTAACCAATTTGTTATTTAAAGGGCATGTTACCGATATGGAGACCTGTTATAAAATGATTGATAGGAGATTGATGCTGAGTTTGAATCTTGTTTCCTCACGATTTGAGATTGAACCCGAGATAACCTGTAAATTGCTGAGGAAGGGCATTAAAATCTTTGAAGTTCCTATTTCCTATCATGGCCGAACTGCAGGTAAAAAAATCGGTGTGAAAGATGGCATCCAGGCGATATGGAATATTGTGAAATGGAAAATCAAGCGATAAGTTCAAAAAAACGCTGTAGAATCTACCAAACGCAGGTTTTATTTGTTGCTACTGCATTCCCTCGGTATAAAGGTGATGTCATAACTCCCTGGATGATTGAATTGATTGAACGATTGTGGAGGAAGGGGATAGTGGTATCGGTTTTTACCTCATCTTACAAAGGATTAAAAAACCAATTGTGGAATGGAATGTCTGTTTACAGATTTAGATATTTTTTCAAAAAATATGAACGATTGACCCATGAAGAGACTGCAGTGGATAGATTCAGCAAGGGCGGATTTAATATATTGTTGAGTTTTCTTTATGTCATATTTGGAACAATCGCAATTGTAAAATTGGTTCGTGCAAAAAAATTTGATATTGTTCATATCCACTGGCCCTTTCCCCATATTTTATTTGGAGTGGTAGCAAAAGCGGTCTCTCGCTGTCGTGTATTTGCGACATTCTACGGTCTTGAAATCCGCTGGTTGAAAAAGAGATTTCCATTTTTTGTGAAGCCATTCTCGTGGTTAATAAACCGTGCCGATGTGATTACTGCGATATCAAACCATACCGCCACGGAGTTGCGCGGCATTGTAAAGAAAGATATTCACCTCATTCCCTTCAGTATTACCGTTGATTTTTTGGGTGGGGCAATCAGCGATGAGAATTTCATTCTCTTTGTTGGTCGACATGTAGAGAGGAAGGGCGTTCATGTTTTGATTGAAGCTTTCAGGATGATTCATGAAGAGATACCCCATGATATCATAATTGTGGGTGATGGTCCAGAAAGGAGAAAATGGGAAAAGATGAGTTTGGATTATGGATTAGGTCGCAGAATTAAATTTACCGGCTGGGTCTCTAAGGAAGATTTACACAATTATTATCGGACTTGCAGTTTCTTTGTTCTCCCTGCGATATATGATAAACACGGTGACACTGAAGGCCTTGGGGTAGTAATGATTGAGGCGATGAGTTATTCAAAACCCGTGATTGCCTCCAATGTAGGGGGAATAACCGATGTGGTGATAAATGGGTATAACGGTCTGCTTGTGAAGGATAATGACCCAAAAGAACTTGCCGAGGCGATAAAGAGACTTGTTCATGATGAAGCACTTCGGAAGAGACTTGGTGATAATGCAAAAAAAGTTATTGACGAAAGATTTAATTGGGATAAAATAGTGGATAAATTGATTGAACTCTATGAAGCAAATCATTGAAGCTCTTTTGATTGCCACCGATACTCCACTTAGTTTGGCGCGAATGGCGCAGATTATTAATTGTTCGGAAGAGGAGGTGAAAAAGAATCTCGAGGTTTTAAATGAGGAATATCGTCAAAGCGGACGGGCATTTGAGATAAAAGAAGTAGCGGGTGGCTACCAGATCTATACCCTTCCCGAGTATGCGGATTATGTGGGAAAGTTGAAACAGAAAAAAGAGAAATTATCCAAAGCCGCCCTGGAAACCCTGGCAATCATTGCCTATCACCAGCCGATTACACGAGCGGAGATAGAGAAAACCCGGGGCGTGGATTGCTCTTACATCCTTGAGAGTTTACTTGAAAAGAAGTTGATTAAGGTAGCGGGAAGATTACCTACACCGGGAAGGCCGATAAAATATGTGACGACCGATGAATTCTTACGCCATTTCGGGATCAAGGACTTGAGTGAACTACCCAGGGAGGAGGATTTTGCCGAACCGGCGATTGAAACCCCACCGAGTTTTCAATCTGCTCAGGAACCAGTTGTGGAGGAAAAGCAGGAGAATCTTGACAAAGCAATAGAAGAAGAATTCAAAGACCTCACTGATTAATGTCGATAAAACAAGAAATTAAAGAATTTCTAAAAAAATTCGGGGTTAAAATCGTGGGTTTTGGTAATATTCCTGAGGATGTTGAGATGCTTGAAATAAAGTATCAATACCCACGGGTGATTGTGTTTGGTTATTCAATCTCGGATGAAGTTTTAAAGACGATTGAAGACCGCCCGACTTTGATCTATAAACAACATTATAAAACTGTGAACTGGCTTTTAGATCAGACCGCGTATCATTTGGTGCAGTTCATAGAAGAAAAAGGGGGGAAGGCGATTGCAATTCCGGCATCCCAGACCGTGGACTGGGAAAATCAGAAAGGTCATATTTCCCATAAACTTCTAGCCGTTGAATGCGGACTCGGGTATATAGGCCGGAGTGGACTCGTTGTGCATCCAGAATATGGGGCGAGGGTCAGGTATATTTCTGTTCTTACCGACTTTGAATTTGAACCGGATAAAAAAATCACCGGTGACTGCGGTTCCTGCAAAAAATGTATAATTGCCTGTCCTGCGGGTGCGATTGGTGAAGAAGGTGTAGATTTAAACAAGTGTCTGGCAAAATTGAAAGAATTTTCCAAGATGCCGGGTATAGGGCAGTATATCTGTGGTATTTGCGTAAAGGTGTGCAGTGGAAAGACTTAATATGTTATATTCAGAAGGATGTTACAAAATTTAATCAAGTCCCCTTTTTAAAGGGGGATACAGGAGGATTTAGAAAAAAAACAATGGCAGAGATTCGTGACCCCAATAAAGTCCTTGCCTTTGCGGGCTTGATTTTTGTAAAAGATTTCAACGTTGATTTAGCACTGGAGTATTTCAACGAGTTACTCGGCAGGGTGATTAAAAAATCGGAAGTTATTCCCTTCATTCACACTACATACTACAACAAAGAGATGGGTGAAAATCTCCTAAGACAATGGGTATTATTTGAAAAATCAATTTACCCGGATTTGTTGATTGAGTTGAAGCATAAGTCAAATGAGATTGAAAATAAATTCCTGAATGAGAAGGGCGGCAGGAAGATAAATATTGACCCGGGCTTGATTTCATTGAGCAATATCATTCTTGCCTCAACGAAAAATTATTCGCATAGAATCTATCTTGGTAAAGGGATATATGCAGAAGTCACCCTTATTTACAAAAACCATCAATTTCGTCCGCTGGAATGGACTTACCCAGATTATCGGGAAGAAATGGCACTAAAATTCTTTGACGAATGCCGGATGGTGCTGAAAAGAACTCATTAAATAATCTTTTTAAACTATAGAGTTCCTGCGAAACCGCGGATTTTTAGATAGACTTACTTCAACAAATACTTTTCCAGAAACAATACCACTGCCTGTTGATAATAATCGCGATTTGGTTTTTTGCTGAAGCCGTGTCCTTCATCCTCGGCGAGTAAGAACCAGACATCAACATTATTCTTTCTCACTGCTTCAACAATCTGTCTTGCCTCACCCACCGGCACCCTCGGGTCATTAAGTCCCTGGACAACAAATAGCGGTTTTTTTATCTTATGGCTGTTGGTGAGCGGCGAGATGCTTAATAAAAATTCCTGCATCTTCGGGTCACGCTCATCTCCGTATTCAGTCCTTCTGATATCTTTGCGATAATCTGCAGTATTCTTCAAAAATGTGACGAAATTGCTTATACCACAGAAGTCTATCCCGCATTTAAGATAATCAGAATAATGCACCATGGAGGCAAGGACCATATAACCACCATAAGAGCCGCCGATTACTGCAATCCGTTTCGAATCAAATTCAGGGTGTTTTTTAATCCATTCAAGCAATTTGCCGATATCCTTTACTGCATCTTCGCGTTTATAGCCATCATCAAGGGTTAAAAATGTTTTGCCATAGCCACTTGATCCACGAAAGTTCGGGCAGATAACTGCACAACCGAGTTCATTCACATAATACTGAGTCATCGGAGAAAATACGGGGATATATTGTCCAGAAGGTCCACCATGCAAATCAATTATCACCGGATGGGGTCCTGATTTTTTTGGTTTGTATACAAATGTCGGAATCATTCTTGGTTTGCCATCAACACTATCAAATGTTTCGTAAAAAATCAACTCCGGTGCAACAAAGCGGGTTGTATCAAGACCGGCAATCTCAGAATATGTCCAGCGTATCAGTTTTTTGTTTTTAAACTCAAGGGTATAGACATCACTCGGCGCCCGATAGGTAATTAAAGTCAATGCCAGACTTTTGCCGTCGGGTTTGTATTTTATTCCTCCGATCCAGCCTATGGGTAGATTGATTAGACTGATTTTTCTTGTGGGAATTTCAAGGATATATAATTTTCCGATTCCATTTTCATTGCTAACAAAGGCGATGGTGTCGCCATTGGGGGATAGATCAAAGGTAATAATATCCCAGGGAATGCTTTTGGTTAAGATTTCTTTTGCCCCGCTTGTTATGTCATAATAAATGAGTTGATTGAATTCTCCGAATTCATCCGAGATATAGAAAATTCCTTTATCACCTTTTGCCCATTTTGCCCTGCCGTAAGCGACTTTTTTATCTATTGGATTGATTTCAGTAAGATTTCCTGATTTTATATAAAAAACAAAGAGGCGGGATTCATTCGCGGAGATATATTTATAGAGCAATAATTTTGCATCATCAAATGACCAGTCAAGAGGTGCCCAGTTACCATCGACTTTCAATATCAATTTCTGATTCTTTTCTCCACTCAAATCCCCAAGATAGATATCAAAATCTTTGTTATTCCTTTTTGTGCTGGTAAAGGCAAATCTATCGCCCTTCCTTGACCACAGGTAATCACCATATTTCGATTTCCCATCCGTAAGAATTTCGTATTCACCGGTTAGATAATTATATTTATAAATCTGGTCCACTTCATTCCCTGCAGAATCCTTGCTGAATAAGAAATATGGAACCTTATAATCAGGACAGACATCACCGCCTCCCACCGGTTCATCAAAGAATGTTAACTGACGGCGCATCCCGCCAGGAAATTCAACCCGGTGGATTTGATTGACATCTGCAAATCGGGTGGCGATTAAGATTCCTTTGTCATCAGGTAGCCAGTCAAGAAAATAGGCATAGCGGACATCCTGATATGAATTTAGTTTTTTAATCAAACTTGTTGGTATTTCCGGGATGTTTTCAATGACAAGATTTCCTTTTTTGTATTTATTAACTTCACCTGCTAATAAAAATGCAAGTATGATAAAATTTAAGATAATGAACTCTCTTATTTTTACCATAAAGAATTATAGTTATAATACCTTCCTGGTCAATACAAATTTTTACCCCAATTTGGAGATTGGCGCCATTGGATTCTTAAAGTAAGTAAGACAAACCTTTAGAGGCTGTGTAATAAACAGTAAAATGGTAGGCGCAGGCTTTAGCCTGCGTAAAAATATCTTAATCTGTTGAATCTTGATTTCTTTTATATTTTATGGATAATATAAAAGTATGTTTGAGATATCGGTTCAAGGGAATTTTTCCGCAGCGCATCGGGTTAAAGGTTATAAGGGTGATTGTGCAGGTGTGCATGGGCATACTTACAGAATAGAGGTCAGGGTTGGGGTTGGGAAGCTGGATAAACTTGGAATGGCGATTGATTTTAGAAGGGTGAAAAAGACATTAAAAAATATTTTAGCAAAACTTGACCATAAGAATCTGAACAATCTGGCGTTCTTCAGAAAGCATAATGCTACAGCAGAATGGATTGCAGTATATATTTATCAAGAAATGAAAAAGAAAATAAAAAAAATAAAATCAGTTACGGTCTGGGAAGGAATGGAAAATTCAGTGACATATATGGAATAAAACCAAATTTCTAAAAAATTGTAGAGCAAGGCTTTAGCCTTGCAAAAGATTTGATTTAGGATGCGTGATTAACAGCAATGATAAAGGAGGTTTATGAGCAGAAGTGAATACGGATGTTGTGGTTCAGCAAAGAAGAATCAGCTGACCATTAGATGGGAAAGGCTGTTAAGTGATGGTAAAACCTGCCCGCGCTGTGGAGAGACAGAGAAAGAATTACAGAAGGCAGTTAAAATCCTCCGGAAGTCATTGAAACCGATGGGGATTGAAGTTTTGCTTGAAAAGGATTCACTCTCAAAATCAGAATTTGAGAAAGATCCGTTGCGGTCAAATAGGATATTATTTAACGGCATCCCGCTTGAAGATCTTATTGCAGGAAAGACAGGTAAGAGTCCTTGCTGTGATGTATGTGGTCCTGTGGAATGCCGGACGCTTGAAGTTGATGAACAGCAGTATGAGACAATCCCTTCAGAGATTATCGTCAAGGCAGGCTTAATCGCTGCTGGGCGGATGTTAAATGAAGACAATTGCTGTGGGGAGAGATGATATTTCTTTTTTAAGCAATTCTGGTAATTACCGGAATACCAGAACTTTGAAAAAACTACAATTCAGTAATTCTTATCTGTCCCTTATATTACTGGGTAATAAACTTTTCAATGTTTGGTTTGAAGGACGGACCGCATAGATAAATTATTATCTGAGATGTCTCATTTTGTAAAACAAACAAAAAATCCGAATGGGACATCCTGAGCATCTTCATTTCTTTAATAAGATACCGAAAACCAAACGTCCATCATTCCATTTTTGCTTTTCTCTCCGTTGTTATCATTCTCTCAGTGAGAATTAATTCACTCAATTTTGAATGCCATCTTGAGATATCTTCGTAACTCATAAAGGTGACACGCCCTTTAATCGGTACAAAACCAGTGAAGTTTAATTTATTAAGAAATTCTCTCCTGCGGACTGACGGAGCTATTACTGTCATTTTAACATTGAAATCTTGCAACTCAAGGAATTTAATTAGTGCATTCCTGAAGTCTCCAATGTTTTCTATTTCAAATACCTCAGCAGGGAATTTCCGTTCATTAAACCACCATACATCAATTGATTGTACTCTTTCTAAAATAGAGTTATAAGTAAATTCTAATATTGTCTTAAGCCTTATAATATCCCCAAGATTTCTATTCAAAAATTTCTTATTTTGATCCTGAGGTGGAACATAAGTCAAAAAATTTTTTAAGTTGCCGATTTCCACAACCAACCCTTGATAATAAGAATGAACATACTTCCTCTTCTGCTTATCTTCTTCGCCTTCATCGATTAAGGACAGTACATCATCGGGGAGTTTTTCTTTATAACTTTTTAATGCCCACAACCCAGGTTTGATTTTGAAGAAAAATCTTTTGTCCTGAACTATTCTTCTTATGCTTGCAAACGGTGTCTTTGTGCCCCAAACGACATTTGGAACTTTAAGTACCTCATTGTAGAGCAACCCAAGCGTCGCATAGCCGCCATTTTCTTCCATAACCTTTATCACTGCTTCATATTGTTTCATTTTTTTTCTTTTTCCAACAAAATTGCCTGTTCAAGGTTTTTCTCTTTCGGTGCCATAATACTTAGTAATTATATTTTAGTGAGCAATAAAGTCAAGCCAAATTTTCATTCAATCAATATCAATCCTACATAAGAGCAAAAAGATTTTCGTGTTTTGACAACCTCAAGTTTCCAGCCGTTGTTGCGGACGGTTTGATAGACATCTATTCCGCAGGCTTCCATTGAAGGTCGGGCAAAATCAGGATTTACGCACCGCTTTGTCACATCACATTTTTTACAGAAATGGCAGGGACCCGTGGATAATCCAAAGGCTTTGTAATAGCCATCAAGAAATATCTCTCTTTCTAATTTTACAATTATGCGCTTGAATCTCTGCCAAATTTGGTCTTCTTTTTCCGGTGGAATCTTTTCAATCTGCAAGAGCAATGCAGTTTTGTATTCACTTATCACCTTTTTCATATATTCTGGTGTTGGTGAAAATGGCGGGCAGGTGAGATATTTATTATAGCCACTGCATCCATACTGACACTTCAGTCTCACCCAGTTGGCAACGACAATGGTCTTGGTATCAATCAATTTTGCATTGGGAATACCAAGCTTATTCGCTGTTAAAACATATTTTTCTTTATCTTTAATTTTTTTAGTAATCTTTCCTATCATATCTACCATTTTTTTTCTCCTTTTGACGCTAACCTCTATTTTCAATATTATGTAAATCCAGAACTATGTCAATATGTGCAAGCAACATTTCATCATTATTCTTTACAATTCGTTTTCATTTTCACATTTGGTCAATTGACCAAGTGTGAAAATTGGATATAATAGGTCGTGCGAAAAAAGAAAATTCCAGAAATAAGATACAGGGCCTCAAGAATTTGCAGGGTTCTGGCTAATCCTACTGCCTATGAAATACTACATATTCTTAAGAAGGGTGCGAAAACACCGATAGAACTTGGTGAAATTTTGGGATTACATATTTCCACAGTATCTCATGTTTTGAAATCGCTACGCCAGTTAGATCTGGTCAGGTATGATGTTAAGTTCAGAGAAAGGATTTATTGGATCAAGGAAGATGCGATTCTTTTGGTGATGGCAGACCTTGAAGAAATGGTTAAGAGGATAAGATCCAGAGAATATTAAATTTGTATGGAAAATAACCTAAGTGAAATTTTTGGGGTGATTGCAGGTGCGATTGGGCTCTTTGCATTGTTTGACCTGGCAAATTTTTTGAAATTTAGAGAAAAAGAAAAGAAGTCTCTGTGGCAATATATCAGTATTAGCAAGATTCGCCTTGTAGTATGGGTTATAGGGGTTGGTGGATTAATCATTTTTTGTTTATACTTAACAATATCTGATATCCTGCCTGTTGTGAAAACTGGTGATAGCCAAAAGATATTTTATTCAATAACCGGGTATATAATTATAATTATTGGAATTTTAATAATGTTTTATGGTGCAGTTATATTCTTGCACGATACTATTTTTGCCTTTACTTCCGCGGATTCACCCATTACCCAGGGGGTACCTGAAAAAGAAAAAAATAAGTTCCGCTGGGGAAATGCGAAATATCTGTTAAAATTGTGGCGAAAAAGTTTCATTATTATTTTAGTGGGATTTGCGGTGACCCTCATCGGCGCACATCTCGGTTACCGCCTTAATGGGCTTTAACGACAATTTTGTCGAATTGACATAATTGACGAATTATTGAGAGAAAACCGCACGAAATTTCATCACTTTATCAGGCACGGGATTTGCATATTATAAGGGTGTGAAAGGAGGCAAAATGAAAAGGCAGATCTTTCTAATCAGCTTGCTCTTACTCGGTTTATGCGGGGCACTTTTTGCCGCAGAAACGACCGAGATAACCGGCGAGGTTGTTAAGAGTGAGGAAGTAAAAGACCCTGAGACCAATACCTATATGCTCAGGATTCAGGTGCGATTAAAAAATCAGGGTGACGAGAAACAGGTTCAGAACCAGGAGATGGTGAATGCCCATCTCGGTCCTGTCTGGATGTTTGATACGGATTTGAATCCGGGTGATGAAGTAGTTCTTAAGGGCAAGTACAAAGAGCAGAATCAATTTATGGTGCAGGAGATGGTCAGGAATAATGTTCGCTATCGGATAAGGGACGAGAACGGTGAACCTCTGTGGATAAGAGAAAGGGTTAGACTACGCAACCATTTTTATAATCCTGCTACCGAGAAATCGATCAAATGCAAGATTGAGGAACTATATGCTGAAAAAGAGACAAATATGATGGTTGCCCAGGCAAAGTTACAGAATGGCGAGACAATCCAGTTGAGGTTTGCACCAGAATGGTATCTCCAGAATCGTTTAAGAATCGGCGATGAGATTGAACTGCGCGGTTCCGAAGCAGATGTTGACGGACAGAAGATGATAATCGCCCGCGAAATGAGAAACTTAAGGACAAGGCAAGAGATACAATTGAGAAACCGCGAAGGCTTCCCTGAATGGTGCGGCAAGGGTGAATGTGAACAGCACCGGACCGGTAAAGAATCTTGCTGTGGTGAGCATAATAAAGAACATGGCCGAAAGAATAAGTAGGTCATGCACAAGGGGAGGAGTATTTCTGCTCCTCCCTTTTGTTGTTTATGGTGCAGGGGCGCTGTCATTTAATATATCTGCTACCGATAATATCAATATGCTCAGTCTGAAAGAACCGGGTATTGTTTTCAGTCTCACTCCTATTTATGATTTCAAAGATCACTTGGGCTTTCATTACGACGGTGCATTCTCGCTGATAAACTTAACCCCGGAGAATCTTATCATTGAAAATTATCTAAGAATAGAAAAGACCATTGATTTTGAAGGAATTGGCAATAAGAATATTATTGCAGGAAAGATTTACAGTTTCTTTCCGGTTTCTTTCAAAATTTATCAGTTATTTGATTTTGGTTTATCTGATTCACTAAACTATTACATAAAAGACCGATACCTATTTGCTCCAGATATAAAATTCAGATACCGATATTTTCTTTCGGATTCAATCATTGACTACACTGAAGTTAGATTGGGCACAGGAATCAGGTTTCCGCTGCCTTATTTCTTCTTCACACCCTATGGGGCAATGGGAATGCGGTATATCAACCAGAATCTGTTATTTTTATATTCATTAGTTTTTGATTTTTCTTTCCCCTTAACTGGTGATTTTTCATTGAGTGCCTATTTGAAATATGACCGCACAGGAGAAGCAGAGCATTTATCTCCAATAGCATTGGAATATGCTGATGACCCATTCTTTGAGTATGAGAATCTTCATCAGACGCAAGAAATACAGATTGCCATGCATCGCCTTTGGGCAGATACAAGAATTTCAGGTTCTTTTATGTTATACAAAAAAGATTTCTTCCCGGCATATGACCAGACAAGGGCTGATAATGGATTTGTAATAAGTATCAATTACACAAAGATTATTGAAAGAAATATCGCATTATCTGTTGGGATTGAATCCGTTAATAACTATTCTTCTATTAATGATTTTGATTATACCAAAAATAGTGTATTACTGAACATCCGGTTGACATTCTGATTTGAACAGGGTATAATTCTGTTGTGAAGAAGAATTTGTTTATCATATTGGTTATATTCATTACTTGTGGTGCGGGCTTTTTTTCTGTTTACTTGAACAATACCCATCTTACCCAAACCTTTGAGCAGTCATCAGAAAATACCTTTTTTCTACTTACCAGTCTTGTGGAGCACTATTTGTATGAATCAAAGAATAGCGATAAAGGAATTAGTAATATCAAGATAAATGAAATCTTTGATCGGATAGTTGAAACTTCAGACCTTCTGTATTTTGCAGTGCTGGATGAAGATAAAAAGCCCGTGATATTCAGCACTCTATATGAGGACTATCTACCGATTAGAGGAGAAGGTAGATATGTGATAAAGACCCCTGCGGGCAATATTTTTCAGATTGAACGAAAGCTCTTTGATAAATATTTTGTTGCTGGTTTTGCATTGAGACCCCTGGAAAATATTCGATTTACAAATTCTTTTCTTATCATTTCTATTATTGGAATTTTTGCGGTCAGCACTTTGATTCTTTCGGTCGGTGTAATGCAACTTGAAAAATATAAAACTGCAAAAGAAAAGGAAGTTGCCAATTTGCGAGAGATAAATGCCCTTGCTACAGGATTCAGCCATGAATTCAGGAATTCACTCCATACCCTATCGCTTCTTGCCCGCGCACTCAGCGGTGACGAAGCAAAAATCTTGAATGCCGAGATTGAAAGAATGAAGGCAGTGATGGATTCTTTGAAATTGTTGAGTCGGGCTGAAATAAAAAAAGAAAAGATAGAAGTCCAAGACTTGATGAATGAAGCACTCTCTATTTGTAAAGGAATCATACCCGAAGGTGTCAATGTCAATCAGAGTGTAAAGCCAAATCTTATTATCACCGGTGATTCGGTGCTTCTGACCACTGCCCTGGTCAATCTGATAAGAAATAGCATAGAAGCAAAGGCAAAGAATATAATGGTGAGCAGCTTTAAGAAGGGAAATAAGATCTTAATAGAAATCATTGATGATGGAGCAGGGGTTGATAAAAACGATATCAACCGCATATTTGAACCATTTTATTCTAAAAAAGGGCAGACCGGTCTTGGTTTGTATCTGGTGAAAAAGATAATCACCGCTCATTCCGGCAATATAGAAGTATATTCTGATAACGGAACGAAGTTTGTAGTTAGTCTAAAAGAAGGTTAGATATGAAGTTGTTATTGGTTGAAGATGAACAGGCACAGCGAGCACTTTTGAAAAGAATTTTGGAAAAAGAAGGATACATAGTAAGCGAGGCAGAGGACGGCAAAAGAGCAATAGAATTATTCACCAATGAAGATTTTGATATTGTTCTGCTTGACCAGCGTCTGCCGGATATGAGCGGAATTGAGGTGATTGAAAAGTTAAAAGAGATAAGTCCCATTGTTCCCGTGATAATGATTACCGCCTATGCCAATGTGCAGGATGCAGTAAAGGCAATGAAAATGGGGGCATTCCATTATCTTAACAAACCGGTTGACCCTGATGAATTGCTCATAACGATTCAGAAGGCGACTGATACACTCAATCTAAAGAGAGAAAATGAAGAATTAAAAAGACAGTTGAGGATAAAATATCAATCGGACCGGATTATCTATAAATCAGAAAAAATGGAAAAGGTGATGTCCCTTGTTTATCGGGCGGCTCAGAGTGATGCCAGTGTTCTGATCACCGGGGAGAGCGGAACCGGTAAGGAATTAGTTGCAGGTGCTATTCACAACTTATCAAAAAGAAAGGACAAAAACTTTGTGGTGGCACATCTTGCCGCATTACCTGAAACCCTGATTGAGGCAGAATTATTCGGGCACGAGCGTGGTGCTTTTACTGGTGCAGACAAAAGAAGAATTGGAAAATTTGAATTTGCCTCTGGTGGAACGATATTTCTTGATGAGATTGGCGAACTCCCACAGACCGTGCAGGTAAAATTGCTCCGGGTGCTTCAGGAGAAGAAGATTACCCGTCTTGGGTCTAACGAAGAAATACCAGTAGATATTAGAACCATTTGTGCGACGAACAAAAATATTGAAGAAGAAGTAGCGGTGGGAAGATTCCGCGATGATTTATATTATCGGCTCAATGTGATAAGAATACATATCCCACCATTGCGGGAGCGTAAAGAAGATATCCCATTGCTCATTGACAATTTTATAAAAGTCTATTCCGCGCGGGAAAATAAAAAGATTAAAGGGATAAGTGATGAGGCATTGAAGACGATTACAAGATATAATTTTCCGGGCAATATCCGGGAACTGGAAAATATCATTGAACGGGCGATTGTCTTTGCACGGGGTGAGTTGATTACCACAGATGACCTGCCTGAATATTTAATTACGCAAAAAGTATATAATTTAGGAACAGGAAAATTGAACGAAACCGTGGAAAAAATTGAAAGAGAAATGATTGAAATGGCATTAAAAAAACATAATAATAATCAAACCCGCGCCGCTGAAGAACTGGGCATTTCAGAGCGGGTTTTGAGGTATAAAATCAAGAAATACAAGATAAAGGAATAGAATATGAAGCCTAAGAGTATTATTCTTTTATCCGGCGGATTGGATTCAACCGTGAGTGCGGCAATTGCGGCTAAAAAGACAAGGCCGTTATTTGCCTTGACGATTGATTATGGACAGCGTGCCGCAGGGATGGAAATTTTAGCCTCAAGTAGAATCTGCCGCGCCTTGAAAATCAAACATAAAATAATCAAACTACCCTTCTTCAAAGAATTCAAAAAATGTTCTTTAATTACTGATTACCGATCACCAACTAACTTAAAAGACATCTGGGTTCCCAACCGCAACGCCTTATTTATAAATATTGCAGCCTGCTTTGCTGAATACTACAATGCGGATTTGATTGTCACCGGATTCAATCTTGAAGAGGCAAGGGAATTTCCGGATAATACAAAAGATTTTATCAATGCAATAAACAAAACCTTGCAATTCAGTACGCTAAATAAAGTGAAGGTAGTAAGTTATGTAGCAAATTATACAAAAAGAGAGATTTATAAACTCGGCTTAAAATATAATGCACCAATGCAGCATATTTATTCCTGTTATCTCGGTGGCAGAAAAATGTGTGGCAAGTGCCCCTCGTGTTTGAAACTAAAAGATGCAATAAAAAAGTATTAAAAGATTATTCTAAATTAAAGTATACCCATATCCATTATTTTTACACTTAAACCTTGAAGCTATCCATACAATTACACGTCCTCTAAAAACTTTTGAAAATATACTACAAAAATTTACTGCAATTTCAAAGGGCGAAGTTTCACAGAGCCGCATAAATCCAGAAAATTTTGACTGCACACTTTTTTCTTGACAAAAATCTTCTGTTATATATAATAAATTATGCTTTCAGTAGCTGCAATTTGCCACTACCTACCTACCTACCTACTATAATTTTATCTGCTCGGCAGTGCCGGGCAAAGGAGGAACAATGAGACACATAATAATCATAGCCATAATAAGTCTCTTGCCCCTTTTTGCAGATGAGGATTTCCTAAAAGGGGTAAGGGCAGAAGACCTGATGGTGGAAAGAATAGAGCCTCCGCCTGATTCTATCTTAGAGGAGGTAACGAACCTGGGATTCCCTGATTACTGGTATGGTAAGTCACTACATAGTTGTTACTCGTTGGATAGTGCATTTATTGCTGAAGCACGCACAGAAAAACCAGGAGGCAAGGTTATGGGGATATGGGTTATGGACATAAAGAGAAAAACCGAAAAGAAGATCGTAGATGGCATAGCCTATGAGTTAAAGTGGTCACCAAGTGGTAAATTCTTGGCATTTGAGAGGATGGTTCCCTGCAAAGAACTTTATCATGGTCGACAGGTGTATCAAGATGGCGGGAGATGGATATACGATGTTGAGGCTAACCATATAGACTCTCTGCCCATGGCAAGTTATGAGGAATGGTCTCCCACCGGTGACTGCTTGGCGGGTGAAGACTATTCTGAGAATGGAGATTGGATAATAAAAATTTATGATGCCAAAACTAAAAAGATAACTGTCTTAGACCAATTTCTCTTCTTTGAACCAATGAATTACTCATGGTCTCCTAATGGCGAGATGTTGGTGTATGTCATTGCCCAAAAAGCATCAGGACACGGCGAATGTTCACCGCTAGAGTCTGATGTTTATGTAATCAATCGGGATGGCAGTGGAAAAACACAACTAACCCATACCCCACAACCTGAAATTTTAGTTAAATGGCTTCCTGATGGTCAAACTATCGTTGTGGAGAGATTTAAAGAAATGCCCGATGCCATCACAGGTGGTGGAGAAAAAGAGGTTGTTGTCTTAAAACTTAAGAAAAAGGAGAGAAAATGAGGCGTCTTTTTTTCTTACTATCTCTTTTCTATCATTTTCTCGTGGCCGGCCGGGTTCAGATATGTCTAAACCCAGGCCACGGTGGAAAGGACCCGGGAACAGAAAATCCAAGATATGGTGCAAGCGGTCCCTATGAGAAGGACTTTAATCTTTACATTGCGCAGGTGTGCGAAGAAGATTTAGTGTGGACGTTAGGATTTAGTGTTTCTATGACAAGGATTAACGATTTGACTCCCTCTACTAAATTGTCATTGAAGAAAAGGGTGAAGATGGCTAAGGGGGAGATAGAAAATCCATATACTGGCCAGTGTGACACTGCGGATATTTTGATAAATATTCATAATAATGGCCACGAAAGTAGAGCGGCGCATGGAACGGAAACATACTGGTATGCTGATTCCACACTTGCCCATTATGTTCATACTCATATGTTTAATTATATTTCAGGTTTCCCACACGCTTCTAATCGTGGATTAAAAAGGAGGGGGTTATATGAACTAACGCAGTTTCCGGGGCCAGCCTGTTATGCAGAATGTGCATTTGTAACACATGATACATTCCCTAATGGACAGTGGTATCAGCTTAAAGCGAAATACCCTGGTTTTTAAAGACATTTATACGCAGGCTAAAGCCTGCGCCTACCATTTTATCGGTAACCACCCGACTATTTCAGGCTGGCATTTTTTATTTATGCAATGCGAAAGCCTTGCCCTACGAGAGAGCATCAATCAAAACCTTGTCCGACACTGAAATTATTGGATGCCCTTACCAATCTTGCCCATAGGTTTTATTGTCACTAAATAAAACATTTTATAAAAATGTGAAGAGGATTCAGAAAATTGGATCCTTGACGCCTTAAGAAAATCCGTTATAATCAGAAGCATGAAGGTCTTTATCACTGGTGCCCAGGGTTGCCTGGGTCTAGCATTCCAGGAAATCCTTAAATGTCAACGAGTAAATTATTTAGGTATCGATATTCCTCAGTTAGATATTACCGACTTCAAACGGTTGAAAGAGGCTATTTTAAGTTATCATCCCGATGTAGTCTGCCATTTTGCGGCAATTAGTGATGTAGACCTTTGTGAAAGAGAACCGGAAATGGCGCTGAGGGTAAACACACTTGCGACCTTAGGTATAGCTTTGATCGCCCGCAAAATTGATGCAAAGTTGCTTTATACCAGTACCAATTTTGTATTTGATGGTAAGGGAGAAAGTCCTTACTATGAATATGACCAGCCCAATCCGATCAGTATCTACGGAAGGACGAAGTATTTTGGTGAGCAGTACATAAAAGAAGTACACACTCGGTATTACATTGTGCGCACGGCTTGGATATTCGGAAAAAATTCCAAGACTTTTGCATCAAAATTTCTTCTACAAAAGGATAAACCTCATTCAATAAATGTGATCTGCGATCAGATCGGTTCTTTTACCTATGTCGAAGATCTCGCAGAGGCAATTTTCGAGATTATAAAATCCGAAAATTACGGGACCTATCATATTGTAAATAGCGAATACGGGACCTGGCTTGATTTTTTGTTGCGGGCAAAAGAATTAATGCATTTCAGCACTGAATTGATTCCGGTAAAAACCGAAGAGCTTGATCTTCCTGCACCACGACCTCGTTTCGCCCCGCTGGGTTCAAGAAATTATGAATTTTTGTTTGGCAAAAGAATGCCTCCATGGCAAGATGCCTTGGCCGAGTTTATAAAAATGATTAACAGGAATAGCATCTAAGAAGATCTGGCACTCGCATTGACACGACCGAAGTGTTAGATAAAATATACTGATGACCCAGTTAATAGAAGAGATAAGAAAAAATTCATCTATCCAGATGATAGTGGCATTAAGGCGGCGACAAAAGCTTTATCTGGTCGGAGGGACGATTCGCGATTTGTTCTTGGGCATAAAACCGAAGGATTATGATTTTGCGGTCAGTGGTTCCGGCATTAATTTTGCCCGTAGGGTGGCTAAGACGATAAAAGGCGCCTTTGTGTTGCTAAGCGCCGAGGACGATGAAGCCCGGGTGGTAAAAGACGGCATTATCTATGACTTCATCGGATTCAAGGATGATATAATTAACGATTTGAACAGGCGTGATTTTACCATCAATGCCTTGGCAGTTGATTTAGATAACCTGGAATTACTTGATCCTGCCGGGGGTTTGAAGGACTTAAGAAACCGGATAATCCGCCCTACCACGAAAAGTTCTTTACAGGAAGATCCATTGCGGATACTCAGGGCATTCCGTTTTGCCCTGGAATTGAATTTTAAAATTGATGAGACCTTCTACCTATTGGCACAAAATATCAGCCTTCAGGATATTGCCGCAGAAAGGATTGGCTATGAATTCATCCGGATAACTTCGGCAGACCATTCATACGAAATGATTTTAAAAATGAATGAGATGGGATTATTTCAACAGCTCTTTCCTGAAGCTGGAAAGATAATAGAAGATCAATTGCTTTGGGGGCATTCCCTGAATACCTATCGTGCCCTTGAGATTTTAATGGAGAAAGGATTTTTTAAAAATTTGGAGCCGGAATTTTCGAATTATTTTGCGCTTGATAAAAGGAAAGCACTGCTTAAGATTGCCGGATTATTTCATGATGTCGCCAAACCGGATACGTTCTTGATCAAAGAAGGGGATGTCCATTTTTATGGTCATGATACAAAAGGTGCAAGAATTGTGGAGGTTATCGGTTATAAGCGTCTGAAATTATCACGCAACGATGTCCAAGTAATGAAGAAATTGGTGAAAGAACACATGCGTCCTCATCTTCTTGCAGCTAATCAAGAATTGACCGATCGGGCGATAAGAAGATTTTTCCGGGATTTGGGGGAGGATTATTTTGGGGCGATGATGCTTGCCTGGGCTGATGGTTATGCTACCGGCGGGAGGACCCGGCATCTGGAAAAGATATTTATACGGATGATTGAATTGAAAAGGGCTGATGAGGCAAAACCGAAAGTAGAGAGGCTTGTAAATGGTTATGATTTGATTGCAATCGGTCTGAAGCCCGGACCGATATTCAAAATCATTCTTCAAGAACTGCTGGATTTACAACTTGAAGGGAAGATCAAAACTAAAGAAGAAGGTTTAACGATAGCCAAGGAGATTTATGAGAAAAATAAAACAACTCAAACCAATCAAAATAACCCACCCCACACCCATTGAGGAGTTAAAGGGGGTGCATAGAAAAACCAAAATCTACCTAAAGCGCGATGATCTGAATGGACTTCTAGTCTCCGGTAATAAAGTCCGAAAACTTGAATATTTAATTGCGGATGCCCGTAATCAAAAGTGTGATACAATCATTACCTGCGGAGCAGTTCAGTCCAATCACTGTCGGACCACAGCTGCCTTCTGTAAGATGTTTGGCTATGATTGTCATCTGTTTTTGCGGACGAAAGACAAGCCCGAGTACACCGGTAATCTACTGCTGGATGAACTGCTCGGTGCCAAGATAAGATTTATTACTCCTGAGGAATACAAAAATCGGGATAAAATAATGCAGGAATATGCCCGCACGCTAAGGGGGAGAAAACCTTACATCATCCCAGAAGGTGGTTCTAATGGCATCGGTGCCCTGGGTTATATTGAATGCATGCGTGAGATGGCAGATTTCATTAAACGGGAAAAGATCGACGCCCTCTATTGTGCAGTAGGTTCCGGAGGAACCTATTCGGGGTTGTTATTGGGCAAAAAACTATTAAAACTTGATATCACGTTAAATGGAGTGATAATTTGTGATACCGTTGAATACTTTACCCAGCGAATTCTGGAGATCTGTAATAGTGCAATTGAGAAATTTAATTTTAAAATAGATGTGCAGGTTTCAGATATTACGCTCATTGACGGTTATGTGGGTGCGGGCTATGGAATTCCTTATCCGGAGGCTATTGCAACAATCAAAAATATTGCAAAAAAAGGGATAATTCTGGAGCCAGTTTATACCGGGAAGGCATTTTACGGTATGCTTGAGGATTTAACAAAAAGAAAGTACAAAAAGGTTCTTTTCATCCATACCGGTGGTATCTTTAGCATCTTCGCCTACGCCCGGGAGTTTGTTAACCCTTGACTTCTCGGGAATTTTGATTAATATATTCATATAGCAGGCGCTTTTATGGTATCAAAGGACTTTCAAAAAGGAGTGTGAGATGTCAGGACATTCTAAGTGGGCAAAGATTAAAAGAAAGAAAGCCGGTGCGGATGCAGCCCGGGGTAGATTGTTCACCAAATTAATTCGGGAAATTACGGTTGCTGCACGGCAAGGGGGTGGTGATCCGAATGCGAACCCCCGGTTGCGGACTGCGATCGAAGAGGCGAAAGCGGCGAATATGCCCAATGAGAATATTGAAAGGGCAATAAAAAGAGGGACTGGTCAGCTGAACGACGGTCAGGCCCTGGAAGAGGTGATATATGAAGGATATGGTCCTAACGGCGTTGCTTTATTGATTGAGGCCGTGACCGATAATCGTAACCGGACGACGAGTGAGATCAAACATGTCCTGGCAAGGCATAACGGTAGTTTAGGAACTCAAGGTTCGGTTGCTTGGCAGTTCCAAACTCGGGGGATCATTACTATCGATGCGAAGAAGTATGATGAAGATATCATCCTTAGTTTGGCACTTGATGGTGGTGCTCTGGATGTGAAGACTGAGGATGATAATTACCAGGTGATCACGACCCCAGAGACTTTCCATAAGATAAAAGAGATATTTAAAAATAACAATATCGAAATCTTGAGCAGTGAAATTACCAAGATTCCGCAGAATACCATCCCCTTGAATGAGAAAGATGCGGAGAAAGTATTAAAACTTTTTGAAGCCCTTGATGAGCTTGATGATGTCCAGCATGTCTATAGCAATTTCGATATTCCGGACGAGATAATGGAGAAAATCTCTAATCAGAGCTAAATTGGCATTTTTCTCCAAGAATTATTGATCTTTGGCTGCGGAATCTCCTAAGATGAAGATATTAGGGCTTGACCCCGGGCTCACCGCCACTGGCTATGGTATACTTAGCGACCACAAAGGAATATCATTCGGAACGATTAGACCGAAGGAGAAGGATTATTTTAAGAAGATTGCTTTTATATGTGAACATATCAGTCTGATTTTACGAAAATATAAGCCAGAGGTCGCTTCTCTGGAAAAGGCTTTTTTTCAGAAAAATGTTTCAAGTTTAATCAAGATTTCAGAGCTGCGCGGGGCGATCATCTATTTACTCCTAAAAAATAATATCCGGGTATTAGAATACACTCCGGCACAGATAAAGCTTGCCACCACCGGCAATGGTCGGGCGTCAAAAAGCCAGGTGCGGTTCATCATGGAAAGAACAATCTTGAAAAGCAAAAAGCCCATTTCCCATCATGCAGTAGATGCCCTGGCTATTGCCTATACGGCGATGAGAAGATTTAGATGATCGGTAGACTTAAGGGCATAATCCTGGAGAAGAATCCCCCTTTTTTATTATTGGATGTTTCCGGGATTGGCTTTTTAATTCAATTACCTCTAAACGCATTCGATTTATTGACATCGAATGAAGAGGTAATATTGTACACGAAGTGTGTGATCAAAGAAGAAGAGATGCTTCTCTTTGGTTTTCTTAATAAGGTGGAATTAGAATTATTTGAGACCTTAATTGCTGTTCCCGGGCTGGGACCAAAATCCGCCCTCACATTACTTTCCAATTTTTCGCCAGAAGAACTTACCCGGGCAATTGAGGAAGAAAATCTGGATCTCCTTTCTTCGGTTCCAAGGATTGGGAAAAAGCTCGCGAGCAAAATTATCTTGGAAACAAAAGGGAAGTTAAGCTTTGTGCGCACTTCGGGCAATTTTGAACAGGCCCTGAATGCCCTCTGTGCCCTGGGATTAAACCGTGCTGAAGCTCTTGCCCGGCTCAAAGGTCTACCCGCGGATTTGCCGATTGAGGAGCTCATCAAAAGAGCATTGAGGGGGAGATGAAAGAAAGGACTCTTTCCGGTATAAAATTTGAAGGGGAAGAAATTTTTGAATTGACCCTCCGACCGAAAAAACTTGAAGATTTTGTCGGGCAGAGAAATACCGTGGAAAACTTAAAGGTTTTTATCGAGGCAGCAAAAAAAAGAAAAGAGCCCCTGGAACACATCCTGCTCTTTGGTCCCCCGGGTTTGGGCAAAACCACCCTTGCCCATATCATTGCCCATGAGATGGATGTAAATATCTATCCCACCTCTGGACCGATTCTGGAGCGACCCTTTGATCTCGCAGGAATCCTGAGTAATCTGCGGTATGGAGATATCATCTTTATCGATGAGATCCACCGGGTCAATCGGACAGTGGAGGAATATCTTTATCCTGCTCTGGAGGATTTCCATCTGGATATCATGCAGGACAAAGGAATGGGTGCACAGAGTTTACGCCTGAAATTAGAACGGTTTACACTCATCGGCGCCACTACCCGTTCGGGTCTCTTGACCGCACCTTTGCGTTCACGGTTTGGGATAAGTTTCCGGCTTGATTATTACCCCCCAGAAGATTTAGAACAAATCGTTCGGCGTTCAGCCAAAATTTTAAAAATAAGGATCACCAAGGATGCGGGTATGGAAATCGCCCGAAGATCCCGGGGAACGCCGCGGGTCGCCAACAGATTATTAAGAAGGGTGCGTGATTTTGCTCAGGTCCAGAATAAAGAGATAATCGACCGGGAGATCTGTGAATATGCCCTGGCAAAACTCGACGTAGACAAAAGAGGGCTAGATGAGATGGACAAAAGGATATTGCTTACCATCATTGAGAAATTCCAGGGTGGACCTGTAGGTATCAACAGCCTTGCTGTGGCAGTGGGTGAGGATGCCCAGACCATCGAAGAAGTCTTTGAGCCTTTTTTAATCATGGAGGGTTTCATAAAAAGGACCCCTCGGGGTCGGGAAGTAACACCCTTGGCTTATGAACATTTAAATATCAAACCCGACCACGGACCCCTGTTCCGCCAAAATCCTGATTGACACACCAAAAAGATTTGTTATAATAAATTGTGAAGTTTGTAGATGAAGCCACGATCTATGTGGAAGGCGGACATGGTGGCAATGGTTGTGTTTCTTTTCGACGGGAAAAATTCGTCCCCCGCGGCGGACCTGACGGTGGCGATGGCGGTGATGGGGGTTCGGTCTACCTGATTGGTGAAAGAAGTTTACAGACGCTCTATGATTTGCATTTGAGACCTCATTATAAAGCAGGCCGCGGCATGCATGGCAAGGGCAAGGGTATGGATGGAAAGTCGGGTGAAGATAAATACATCCCAGTGCCGCTGGGGGTGGAGGTCTATAGGGACGGAAGATTTTTTGGGGAAATCCTTGAACATAAACAGATGTTGTTGGTAGCGAAAGGAGGGAAAGGAGGACGCGGTAATCGTCATTTTGTAACACCGACCAATCAGGCACCACGCCATGCAGAAGAAGGAAAACCCGGAGAAAGATATAAATTGAAACTGATTTTAAAACTCATCTCCCAAATTGGGATTGTGGGTTTCCCCAATGCAGGAAAGTCCACACTGCTCAAAGCGATGACTAATGCGCGTCCTGAGATTGCCGATTATCCATTTACGACCTTGACTCCAAATTTAGGGGTTTTGAAGGATGACTTGAGAAATATCGTCATCGCCGACATGCCTGGAATAATTGAAGGTGCCCATGCCGGCCGTGGACTGGGAATAAGATTTTTACGCCATATTGAGCGGACGAAGATGCTGCTTGTGGTGATTGATATTTCTGCTTCGGAACCTTTGAGACAATACCAGATCCTCCTTGATGAATTCAGAATGTATAATCCGTCACTTTTAAAAAAACCGAGGATTGTAGTATTTAACAAAATAGATTTGATCAAAAACCCTCCAAAATTTCAACTGTCCGAAAAGGTTTTTTACATCTCAGCATTAAGGAACAAAGGTATTGAAGAATTAAAAGCGGCATTAAAAGATGAAGATATCTATCAAAACCGATAAAGAAACCTTGCTTAAGATTCTCAAAGACGGGGATATCAATAAGAAGTTAAAGATTTTTAGTAAACTTGAAGATCTTTCGGAGGCCGACCGGATTAAAATCCTGTTAAAGATACTTGAAGATAATTCATGGTATTTAAGAGAGCAGGCGACCAAAGAGTTAGCAAAATTCGGCAGTCGGTTGTTACCCCGATTAAAAAAACTATGCCACAAAGGCTACTGGTATACCCGGGCAGCGGCCTGCAGGACTTTGGGTGAGATTGGAGATTTAGAAGCCCTGGCTACGGTTATCAACCTTTTGATGAATGATACAAATCCGACGGTGATTAAAGAGGCTAAGGAGGCGGTGAGGAAGATTGCGGAGAAAAATGGTGAAGTTTTCTTTACAAAATTACAGGAATTGAAAGCGGAGTTAAATTTGAAGCAAAATATTTTTGAAACCCTGGCTGATCTTCCACCGGAATTTAAAGCACGGTTAAAAGAAATCTTCGGGAACCAGTAAGGATGGCATCAACAAGGGAGAATCAAGCCCGAGATTTTGTCCTTTTGTGTTCACTTGAAAAACTGACAGAAACAAAACTTTATTTGCTTCTGGAACAATTTAAGACGCCCGAAGCGATAATTAATGCTTCCTTTTCAGCATTGGCTGAAATCGTTGGTTCCGAAATCGCACACCGGATTGGTGAACTGAAACCAAATGATGAGATAAAAAGGAAGTGGGATACTCTTGAACAACACCAAATAAAAGTAATACCTTATTATGATGAAGAATATCCAGATTGGTTAAAAACAATTCCTAATTTTCCTCCGGTCCTTTTTGTGCGGGGGAATATCAAACCCGAGGATGAGGTTGCACTCGGGGTGGTGGGCACCAGGGGTGCTACTATCTATGGCAAGTCCATCGCGGAAGAATTTGCCGGCAAGTTTGCCCGGGCTGGGGTATGTGTGGTGAGCGGGATGGCACGCGGCATTGATACCTCGGCCCATTGGGGAGCAATAAAAAATAAGGGCCGGACCATCGCTGTTCTTGGCTGCGGAGTGGATATTGCCTATCCCCCGGAAAATCGGACACTTATGGAAGAGATAGTGAAATGCGGGGCGGTAATCTCGGAATTCAATATCCGAACACCACCCCTTGCCCAGCATTTTCCCAAGCGCAATAGAATTATCGCCGGACTTTCCAAGGCGATCGTGGCGATAGAAGCCAAAGAAAGATCCGGGGTGATGAATACTGTGGAATGGGCATTACAACAGAGTAAAGAAATTTTTGCAATTCCCGGTAATATCTATTCCAAGACATCTGCGGGGACGAATCGGTTGATTAAAGAAGGTGCGATACCGGTTACTTCAGCAGAAGAGGTGCTTGACTACTTGGGTATAAAATTTACACGTAAAGAAAGAGAAATAAAAGAGATGGTTTTGAATGAAGAGGAGAAGAAGGTCTGGGAGGGGCTATCTTACGAGCCCATCTATCTTGATGCCCTTAAGGAAAGGATTGATATGCCTACTGGAGAAATTCTTAAGATTTTGCTCGGGCTGGAGATAAAAGGACTGATCAAACAACTGCCCGGAATGATGTTTGTAAAGAATTTTGAAAAGGAGGGTTGATGAGTTGGGTGCTGTTATTTTTGATTATTTGCAATTCCTCTGGAACTTTCTCTATTGTCGCTATTGACACAGCTACCGGTGAATTGGGGATTGCAGTAGCATCCAAGGTATTTGATGTGGGATATATTGTTCCCTGGTTAAAGGCCGGGGTTGGGGCGGTGGCAACCCAGGCCTTAGCCAATCCCTTTCTGGGACCGATGATACTTGAAGCGATGGCAAATGGTCATTCGGCAGAAGAAGCACTGCGACTTTCTCTAGCTCAAGATAGTGTCTCAGAGGAGAGACAGGTGGGAGTGGTTGATTTTAAGGGAAATCCAGCGGCGTTTACTGGCAAGAATACCTTACCTTGGTCCGGACACAAGACTGGGACAGGTGTTTCTGTTCAGGGTAATATCCTGGTGAGCGCTACGGTGATTGACACGATGCTTAAGGTTTTTGAACAATCCTCTGGTCCGCTGGGTGAAAGATTGCTGAAGGCCCTGGAAGCGGGTGATGCTGCAGGCGGAGACAAGCGGGGTAAACAATCAGCCGCCTTGATAGTGGTGCGAAGACGTGGAGGATACCAGGGAGTTGATGACCGGCTTATTGATCTAAAGATTGTGGATGATGCCGAACCAATAAAGACCTTGAGGGAGAAATACGAAGTCTGGCAGTATTATTTTCTCGCACCGGCATATTTACGTCTTGCCCAAGAAGAGAAAGACAGAGCCGAGATTTTTTTTGAACGATGTTATTATCTTTTAGAAAAGGCAATCGAGAGTGAAATCACCGATGCCCAGGTATTAAATAATCTTGCCTGGGAATTTGCACTGAGCAAAAAATATCCAGAAAAGACACTCCAGGCAGCAAAAAGGGCTCATGAACTTGCTCCAGAGGACGCGAATATCATGGATACCCTGGCCGAAGCCTATTATGCCTTGGGGGATTGCCGGGAGGCAGTTTATTGGGAAAAGGAGGCTTTGAAAAGAGAACCGCAAAATGCCTTCTTCAAAAAACAGCTGGCAAAATTTAAACGGGGATTGAAAAAATAGAAAAAATTTTTAAACTAAACTTTTTTGATTCTCGGTTCCAAAGAAATACCTTTGCAGGTATTCTTTTAATTCATCGATCCCAGTTCCTTCTTTTGCAGAGACAAAGAGCGCTTGTGGATATTTCTCCTGCAAGCGGATTTTTTGTTCGTTAAATAATCGGTCCAATTTATTGAAAACCAGAAGGCGTGGTTTGGTCTCGGCACCAATCTCCTTAAGGACTTCCACTACGGTCTGCATCTTTGCCTCAATATCATCTTCAGTCGCGTCAACGACATGGATTAGTAAATCTGCTTCCAGGACTTCGGCGAGTGTGGCCCGGAAGGAAGCGATGAGACTATGGGGCAACTTTCTTAAAAAACCAACGGTATCACTGATTAAAATCTTATGGTTGGGCGGCAGGAATAGAATTGAAGTATTGGAATCAAGGGTGGAAAACAAGTAATCCGCGGTTAAGAGATTACCCCGGGTAAGGGCATTGACCAGAGATGATTTTCCCGCGTTTGTATAACCAACCGTGCAGATTTTGTAAAAATCTCGACGTCGCTTGCGCTGGACCTGCTTGGAAAGTTCAATCTTTTTTAATTCTTTTTTTAACACCGCGATGCGTTCTCTTATCCGCCGGCGGTCTACTTCCAATTTCTTTTCACCTGGACCCCGTGTTCCAATACCTCCACCCAGACGGGAGAGTTCTGTACCTTTGCCGGTGAGTCGGGATAGACGATATTCAAGTTGTGCCATTTCGACTTGAAGTTTTGCTTCCTTGGTCCGGGCATGTTTAGCAAAGATATCTAGAATCAGGGTGGTACGATCAATCACCCTAACTCCTGTAGCCATCTCGATATTTCTTATCTGAACCCCGGAAAGTTCGGTATCAAAAATCAAAAGGTCAATATTGTATTCTTTAGCCAATCGGCCGAGTTCTTCGGCCTTCCCCGACCCAATCAGAAGTGCAGGATTGAGACGGTCGCGGAACTGGATAAAACTCTCTACGACCTCACCACCAGCCGTCCGGGTGAGATTGGCGAGTTCCTCCAGCGACTGCACCATTTCCCAGCGCTTTATCCGGCCGTCGCTTACTCCAACGAGAAAAACCCGTTCTTTCTTTTCCATAATTATGGAATCACTCAATCGGTTTTGAATTATTTAAAAGATAAAAAATGCGCTGAAATGTAGTAATAAATGTGCCAATGGTGATGACGACCAGGAGATAGACCATGATTTGGGGACCTAAAAAAGAACCGATTATTAAAAAGAGCAATCGCACAAATCTTTCGAATATACCCACCTGGGGTGATATTCCTACTCCTTCGCCCCGCGCCCTGGTATAACTTACCATTAAAGAACCGAAGAGGGCTAGAAAAATCCAGAAGAGAACATACGGGGCATGGTGATAATAGAAGAAGAATATTCCTAAAAAAATTAAAAATTCGTTTATTCGATCAATCGTGGAATCTAAAAAGCCACCGAATTTGGTAACCCGGTTTGTCTGGCGCGCAATTTCACCATCAAATGTGTCCAAGAGACTGGCAATCAGGATTATCATTCCTCCGAGGCAAAATTTTCCAGCCTTGTAGGCAAAGAAGGCAATCAGAGCGACTCCCAGACTTAAGAGGGTGATTAAATTCGGCGAGATATTCAATTTGATTAGTGCTTTGACGAGCGGCAAAAGAAAAACAGTTCTATAGATTTCCTTTATTTTTTTCATCTTTGCCTGCTACAATGATGGTGAATTCACCACGGTCGGTCTTCAGGTTATTCAGAATTTCGTCAATACTACCCCGAAGAATTTCTTCGTAATACTTCGTCAGTTCGCGCACCAACACAATTTTTCTATCCGGGATAACTTCTTTTAGTTCATTCAAGGTTTTAACTATCCGATGTGGTGATTCTAATATCACCACCGGTCGGGATTCTTCTTTGAGTGCGGCAAAAAATTGTGCACGCTGTTTTTTCTTTTTTGGTAAAAAACCTTCAAAAACAAACCGGTTTATGGGCAGACCAGAGATGACGAGGGCAGCAATTGGGATCGAGGGGCCAGGTATAGAATAGACCGGAATATTGGCAGCGATAGCCTCCTTCACTAGGATGTACCCAGGATCAGAGATGAGCGGAGTTCCGGCATTGGAGATAAGGGCTATATTCTTCCCAGCCCTGAGCAGAGAAAGTAATTCGGGGGTTCGTTTTTTTTCAATCCGATCATAATACGAGATGAGTTTTTTGTTGATGTTATACTTCTCCAGCAAAATTCGAGCACGTCGGGTATCTTCGCAGGCGATTAAATCCACCTGCTGGAGGGTTTTGATTGCCCGAATGGTGATATCTTCAAGATTGCCAATCGGCGTGGCGACGATGTATAGGGGCATTAAAATTTTATCTTGGTATAATCAAAGAAATTCAGAGACATCAAGGCATAACGGTAATCGTTAAGAACCTTTTTGGCGATATTTTCACTCTCTTTGCCGAGAATCGTCGAAAAGGATTCAAATATTAAATCAAGCCAGCGGGCAATCCCCCGGGCAAGGATTCTGGGTTCAATTACCAATTTTGCAGTGATATTGAAGTCGGGATCAATCTGAAATTCGTTGATAAAAGGGTATTCTTTTTGGGCAGTAGATTTTGCCATGATTACAGTCTTCAGAACCATGGCGTTGCCGAGGGGCCGGGCATAATTTTTCATTAACGAAGAGATGATTTTGCAGAACATCTCCACCTGAGCCGGTGTTGCCTGTACCGGCATACCAACTTCAATACGGTCAAAGATTGAGATGATGGAATTCGGGCGGTTTAAAAAATTGGCGATAACATTTTCGTCCTGAACCCTTTCAGCGCTGCCTGCTGCATAAAGTCCAATGAGTTCACCCTGTTGGAAGGCAATAAAAGATTCTTCAATCCCCGATTTTATCCAGATAAACCCATCAAATTTGGTAGATTTTAATTTATCAATCAAAATCTTTGGTTGGAGCCGGTTAAGGTCAATTCCCGCTTTTATCGGCTGGTTGGTTATTGAGGTGATAATCATATTCAAAAGAATTTCGTCTGTCGCATATTCGGAAAGGATACCGGAAGTTGCCTTTTTCGCCTTTTCTATCACCTCGGCAATCGGGATGATGCTCCGTTCCTGGAGACTCAGCCGCGCGGCATTAAATGGTTCTCCTAACTTGAGGAATATCAATTCTTCCATCTCCGGATAAATTATGGAGATATAACCCGAAATACGATGTGCCCTTTCACGTTTTGAGGCCGTTAGAACATTATCAAGATTGATAAATTCCAAGCGCGTGTTTTCCAGGATCGGACGGCCTTTGGGCAATTTCATAAGATAATATTAAACAATTTTCGAAAAAAGTCAAGGATATGTCGGTGTTGACATGATGGGAAAAGTCGATATAATTAACAAGAGGAGGTACAATGAATCTTTTTAAAAAACTGGTGATCGCTTTTGGGTCTTTTCTGCTCATCTTTCTATATGCCAAAGAGATTCAACCGAGCTCAGAATTCGAGATCCTAAAGGCGAACGATGCTGGAACAGCGGTCCGTACACCCGCTCCATTATACGATTCAAACCGGGTCTGGATCGGTTCTACTGCTAATCTGACAAGGAAAATTGCGTTTGGAAAGTATTTTAAAGGTAGTGCAGATGATACTCTAAGGATTATTACGGTTCAATCCGGTGGAACAAGGTATCTTGTTATTGCCACTGATACAATGAGTACGAATTTCGTAAAAAACGGTTTTCGGATCGAAACGCCTTACTCATTTACGAGTGGTAGCACCGCCTATGCAGTGGCAGTGGGGGATGTGGATGGTGATGAATATACCGATATTCTAACCGGACATTCGGCTACACCATACCGATTAATCTGGTTTGAATGGGATGGGGCTAACTGGGTAGCCCGTGATTCCTTTGCGGTGAATAGTTCAATAAACGATATTGTCTTCGGCGATGGAGACAATAATCCGACAACAAGGGATTTTTATATCAATATTGCCCAGACTTCACCGAGTGCAGCGATAATGAGGGTGCAATGGGACGGAAGTGCCTGGGATACAACAAGGATTCTTTTGAGTGGAACGGTAGCAGCAAGGGGTATCGCAATTGGTGATATCGTGCCCACGCTTTCCGGAAACGAAATCTATGTGGTCGGTGGTGCACGGCTCTGGCAATTATACTGGAATGGAACATCCTGGGATACCCTTACTATATCCAGCGCTTTATCCAGTGCTTATGATGCAGTAATCGGTGATATCAATCCTCTCTTTCCTGGAAATGAAATTGGAATTGTGCATGGTTCAACTTCTTATCAAGTTTCAATCTGGAACTGGACCGGGGCCTACTGGTATGGGGTTGCCTGGGCGTGGACATCAACCTGGGGAGCTGCGGATAATTGTATCGCCATTGGTGATATATTGACCGATAATCCGGGAGATGAACTTGTTTTAGTCGGTGGTGCCAGCACCACAGCAATACCTTATATCTTCTGGTATGCACCGAATGGCAGTGCATGGATAAGGGGATTACAAAAATCGGTCGCCTCCCAGAGTGATTATGGAGTTATAATCGGCAATATCAACCGATTTAGAAATTTAAATCAGGAGATTGTGCTTTCGGGCGGTGGCTCACTTGTGGAGATTGAGCAGCGCGACCTGATAAACGACATTGGGACATACTATTTCCGATTATTAAATCCAACATCAATTATCAATGCACCTGATACAATCCTTGTTACTATCTTTAATTCCGGCTCTAATCCCCAGAGTGGTTTTCCTGTTCAGTTTGCATTCAAGAATAATCCGATAAGTGGCGCAATACCATTTCCTGGCACCCTTCAACCAGGTGCTGTGGATTCCATAAAAATTCCTGTGGTAATGAATTTCCTCGGCATGGATACCCTTTATGTATTTACCAATTTATTAGGAGATGTTAATCCGATAAACGATACCACCAAACTCCATGTTGAGGTCTATGACGAAAGCACGAAGGTAGCATCAAACTTCAATGCGGTGACATTTCCGCCAGTAAATGCAACGACTTCTCCAGCCTTTGATACTCCTTATAATTGGTGGCGGACAATCCTTGCCGGATCCTATAATTGGGCAAGATATACCAGCGGTTCGAACCCAACTTGCACCCCGCTGGAAGGTTATGCAATGGCGGGTTATCAATCCTATAGTGCGAGCAGTGGTTCAGGTGCCAGATTGAGAACACACAGAATTAATATCGGACCTCAGAATCGAAGATTGATGCTCCGTTTCTATATGTATCATGACCCTGGTTATACGACCAATCCAGACTCAGTCATAGTTGAATTTTCTTCCAATGATACTGCCTATATACCGGTTGCGGCGTTTCACAGGTACAGTGCAACAGCCGGCTGGTATGTCCATGATGTAGAAATTGGTAATTTCCATGCCGACCGAAATCTGTATCTCGCCTTCCGCGCACGGAGTGGTTATGGCAATAATATGTTTATAGACTCAGTCCGGGCGTATGTCACCCCACCTACCGCATTTAACAATGACGCCGGAATTATCGCGGCGACACTGGGACCTAAACCATACATCGTCAATAAGCCCACGCCGGTTAATGTAGTGATTAAAAATTTTGGATTTAACCCGGTTACATCAATTCCGATTTTCTACACCACCGGTGGGGCGGATACGACATTTGAGACCTGGACCGGTTATCTTGAGATTGGACAGATTGCAAACTATTCGTTCACGCAACAATTTATACCAACGGCTTCCGGCGATAATACTATCTGGTTTGGAACAAAATTGTCGGACGATCAGAATCCACAGAATGATACAATCGTTAAAGTAGTTACAGTATGTCCTTATTCCCACACGCCGCCTTATACGAAGGATTTTGATGAACTCTGGATTAATTCAACCGAGCCGCCATTCTGTGGCTGGTATATAATTGATGGTGGTTCACAAACCCCGCCGGTGACCGATAATAATGACTGGCATCGCTATACTTCTTCCAGTCCGGCACGGACCGTGGCAAGGGTTTACTTCTCACCAACCGAAGTCCATGACGACTGGCTCATTTCACCGAGGTTTGATTGCAGTGCCAGTGGTAATTACACACTCAATTACTGGCATTACTATAATGATTATACTACCTCAAGGTTGGATTCGGGCCGCGTCCTTGTCAGCACTGACGATGGCGCAACCTGGCAGACGATTCATTTCTATTCCAATGTCGATGATTCGGGCTATAAGTCCGTGGATGTGACATCTTTGGTCCAAGGTGAGAACGATGTGCGCTTTGCCTTCCACTATGTGGCGAATGACGAAATGTACTGGTATGTTGACGACTTCGTCCTTGATTTCAATGTGGGAGTAAGCGAATTAGACAAGAACATGGTTAATGAATATTTTCTTAATACGCATCCTAATCCATTCTCAGGGCAGTTAACGATCGGCTACGGAGTGCCCAAGAGTTCTGATATTGAGATTGTAATATACAATGCGGCAGGACAGATGGTAAGAACGCTGGCGAAGGCAAAGGTTGATAAAGGTTTGTATAAATTGAACTGGAACGGCTATGATGATTATGGTCGGAAATTGCCCAATGGCGTGTATTTCGTTCGTATGAATACCGATAGCCGGAAAATAACAAATAAGGTGCTAATGGTAAAATAAACACCTATAGCGATTGATTGGAAGAAAGCCCCTTCACATGAAGGGGCTTTCTTATTTAAAAAATTTTAAAGCCAACGGTTTCTTAAAAAAATTTTATAGGCAGCAAAGAAAGGGGTTAATAAGAGACAGAGTAGCCAGAATAAATCTCCAATGACAAGATAGATGGTATGCATATTGAAATGCGGTAAAGAAAAAGTTATTATATCCTCAGTAAAGAGTTCTGTTTCTTTTTTTATCCTACCATACTGGTCTACGACCATTGATATGCCGGTATTGGCACTGCGCACCAGGGGAACACCAGTTTCTACTGTTCTTAAGATTGCCATATCATTATGTTGCTGGGGTCCGGAAATCTTTCCAAACCAGCCGTCGTTCGTGATATTGACGAGTAATTGGGCTCCCTTTTTCACAAACTCTCTTGATATTTCCGGGAATATTGATTCAAAACAAATAAGACACGAGAATTTTATACCATTAGTCGAAAATACCGTATATTCATTTCCGGGTGAATAATCACCTTCGCCAAAGTCGATCTTTCTAAATAAGGGGATGTATTTATCAAAAGGGATATGTTCGCCGAAGGGAACGAGATGAATTTTTTTGTATTCCTGGGTTATGTCTTTTTCAGGATCAATTAGGACCGCCCCATTGTAAATCTCGTGTTTTTGCCTGTCGTATATGGGTGTTCCAGTCAATATTGGAACACCGAGCCTATTTGTCAGACCTATTACCGAATCCTGGTAGGTACCCGGAGCTTTGATATTAATCGGAGTTGCAGTTTCGGGCCAGACAATCAAGGAAAGTTTTTTATCTGGACTTCTTTCCTGACACATTTCAGAGAGTTTTAATAGACGTCGGAATGTTTCATCGCGCATCCTGGCAGTAAATTTCAAATTTGGGTCGATATTGGGTTGGACGATACCAACAGTGATTTCTTTTGAAAAATTGGGTTTATTATTTAACCTTATATACCCGAATAAAATTGGTAATAGAAAGATGATGATAGATATAACGAAGTTTCGTATCTTTTTGTTGAGCAAAAAATAAAAAAGTGAAACATTGAAAAGAACCAGCCAGAAAGATATCCCATACACTCCATAAATAGAAGCCTGCTGGATTATTAAAGGATAACGGGCTTGGGAATATCCAAGCGAAAGCCAGGGAAAACCAAGTTCTCCGAGCCCTTTTAAATATTCAAGACCTGCCCAGATAATAGGCAACGACCAGAGTCCGAGTAATTTGGAGAATAAAAAGCCCACGGCACTGTATAACCCCAGATATAAAAACATCAACACCATGCCCAGGATCATCAGCATTTTTATATTAGTTTCAATCTGGAGAAAGATGATCCAGAAGAGGGAGAAGAGGGCGAATAAAAAGCCCCAAATAAGTCCGTAAAAAAATGTTTTAATCAAATCCGTCTGATAAATTACAAATAATAACGGGATGAGTCCAAACCAGGCGAGAAAATGAAACTTAAGCGGATGAAATGCAAGGGAAAGGAGGATCGCCGAAAGCAGAATCAAAAAAATTTTTTTCATTGGGCATCTTTAAATTTTCACCAATTTATTTTTCGTAGCAGATTCATAGAAGGCATCAGTGAGGCGGGCAATTAATACGCCTTCTTCAGCCGAGAAAGGGGGTGGGGAATTTTTTCTGATCGCGTCAATAAAAAACTGCGCCTGAAGTTCATAAGCAACTTTATAGAAGTTTTTCACAGGAAACGAAGGCGTCACATTTACCAGTTCATTATGTAATTCTTTGTGGATCTTTAAAGGATTAAGAAGGGCGCCGCCTTTTCGGCCGAAGATGTTACAATATAGGAAGTCTTTCTCAAACAATAATGACCAGCCCACTTCCACGGTAAGGAGTGTCCCGTCACGATAATTAATGATACACATGGCGGTATCTTCAACATCTACTTCGGATTCTTTTTTATGTAAAGAACCAAAAATGGTGGTGGGTTCTTTATCCTCAAGGAAATAAAGGGCAATCGCTAAGACCTGAGAGCCAAGGCTTAAAAATGCTCCCCCGCCACTTTTTAATAAGTCCATACGCCAGTCGGAGAGAATCCATTCTTTCATACCCAAAAGCCATCCGGCCTTGAGATAATAAACATCGCCTAATTCACCTTCTTTGATAAATTTTTTCAAGGTCTGAACATCCGGTCGGAATCGTCCGGTAAGGGCCAGGGCAACTTTTTTCTTGGTCTGTTTTGACACCGTCAGGACCTCCCGGGCTTCCTTAAGATTTATTGCCATGGGATTTTCACATAGCACATCTTTGCCATATTTTAAGGCCGCAATCGTCATCGGGGCATGGAGGTAATTGGGGGTAGCAACTACCACGGCGTTGATTTCGGGATCTTCAATCATCTCTTGAAAATCACTGTATCTTCGGGGGATATTATATTTGTTGGCAATCTGTTCTAATTTCTGGGTATCAATATCACAAAGAGCAAGCAGATTGCAATCTTCATTTTTTTTGAAAACCGGAATATGGGCAATCTGGGCATGAATACCACAGCCCACGATCCCGATGTTGACCTTTCCCTTCATACCCCTAAATAGAGATTAAACTCATAATGATGGGGACGGAGATGGATTTCTTCAAACTCCTTGGTTTTTACTTCAATCCAGCGCTCGATGAGATCCATGTTGAAGACATCGCCCTTGAGCAGGAATTTGTAATCTTCTTTCAGGGCATTTATAGCCTCATAGGAATTGGTTGGTAGTTTTTCTCTTTTATCGGGTTTAAGGTTATTTTCAATCCCATCAAGCCCTGCCAAGAGGATGGCACTAATCGCCAGATATGGATTGCTGGTAGCATCGGGAATTCGGTATTCGATGTCCAGTTCTTTTTTATTGCGGATATAGGCCGGAACGCGAATCGCCGAGGTCCGACTGCCTAAGGCAAAATCGGTATAAGTGGGGGCTTCAAAGCCGGGGATTAGACGCTTATAGGAGTTGGTGCTAGGGTTGGTAAAGGCACAAAGAGCCCGGGAATGATGAAGGATACCGCCGATGTATTTGAGACATAATTCGCTCAGATTATTGTTTTTCTTTGGGTCATAAAAAAGCGAATTGTTCCTTTCACCCAAATACTGGTGAAGATGGAGTCCGTTTCCTGGTTCGCCGAGGAACGGCTTGGGCATGAAGGTGAGATATTTGTTGTGCCTATGGGCAAAAGATTTCAGTAGATATTTGGCCAAAAATATATTATCCGCAGCCTTCAGGAGTGGTTCCAGTAGCAACTCTATCTCCATCTGAGCTCGGGAACCGACCTCATGGTGATGATATTTTGCCTTTATCCCACAATTGTTGAGCAATTTTATCATCTCATTGCGGAAATTAGCATAACGGTCTTCGGGTGGACCGATATGGTATCCACCTTTATAACGTATGGGATAGTAGACATTGTTTTCTGCATCGCCACCGGTTTCAATCCTATAGTAACCGCAACCCGGACCTTCACCGAAGACACATTTCTCAAAGATATAGAATTCAAGTTCAGGTTGGAAGAAAGCCTGAGTGCGGAGGGTTTTTTGCAGATAGTTGGTGGCTTTGATGGCAATATTCCTCGAATCCCTTTCGTAAGGCACGAGTTTATCTGGTAGATAGACACTACATAAAAAGGAGAGAGTTTTATCTTCAAAAAATGGGTCGATGAAGCCGGTATTGAGGTCAGGAAATAACAGCATGTCTCCTTTTTGAACACCTTTGTAGCCAGGCAAACTCGAACCGTCAACCCCGACACCTTCATTTACCATTTCTTCAAATCTTTCCACCGGGATGGTGATGTGATTGAGTGTTCCGATGAGGGTGCAATACTTAAGGTCAATAAATTTTACGCCTGCCTTTACCAGGGTACTTTTTTTTAAGTCAGTAGAAGTTTTTTTCCTCATAGGTCTTTTATTATACATGAAAAAATACGAGCGTCAAGAAGATAATTAATTTTTCCGATAGAAGAAAAATCATTGACCCACTGCCACTTTTGATTATAATAACGATTATGACGACGATTGCCAAAAGAATTCTTTCTGGTAATGAAGCAGTGGCACGGGGTGCCTGGGAAGGTGGTTGTCATTTTGCTGCGGCCTATCCCGGGACACCATCCACCGAGATACTGGAGAATATCATCAAATATCCGGATATTTATACCGAATGGTCGGTGAATGAAAAAGTGGCACTTGAAGCCTGTGCCGGAGCATCATTTGTTGGTGCGCGGGCGCTCACTGCGATGAAACATGTGGGACTGAATGTTGCGGCGGACCCGATGTTTACCTTGGGCTACACCGGGGTCACCGGCGGACTGATCATCGTCACCTGTGATGATCCAGGTATGTGGTCTTCTCAGAATGAGCAGGATAATCGGCACTATGCCCGACATGCCAAAATTCCGCTTTTGGAGCCAGCCGATTCTAACGAAGCAAAGCTCTTTACTCAAATGGCATTTGAACTCTCGGAAAAATTTGATAGTGTCTTTCTTTTACGCCTCACCACCCGGATTTCTCATTCCTCAGGGATTGTAGAATTAGGATCGCGCAAGGAAATTCCGATAAAAGGCTACATCAAAGATATTCGAAAAAGACTCGTGCTGCCAGCCCATGCGCGAATCTTACATCAGAAGCTGGAAGAGCGGTTGAAGAAAATTGCCGAATATGGGGAGATTTTTCCCTACAACAAGATTGAATGGGGGGACCTAAACTTAGGAATAATAAGCTCCGGGGTTAGTTATATGTACGCCAAGGAGGTTTTTCCGGAAGCCAGTTTTTTAAAACTTTCTTTGACCTACCCCTTACCCAGAAATCTGATAAAAAAATTCGCCCGGCAGGTCAAAAAGATCTTGGTTATTGAAGAAGGCGATCCGATATTGGAGCAGGAGATAAAGGCAATGGGAATAGAGGTTATTGGAAAAGAGAAGATTCCGTTATGCGGAGAACTTGACCCCACGGTGATAAAAAAGAGTTTTGGTAAAAGGGTTTATAAACCAAAATTTGATTTGAAAGATATTCCGGAAAGACCACCTGTGCTCTGCCCGGGTTGTCCGGAACGGGGTGTGTTCTATGTGATAAATAAATTGAAACTCATCGCCACAGGAGATATAGGGTGTTATACCTTGGGTGCCCTTCCCCCTTTGAATGCCATGGATACTTGTATCTGCATGGGGGCTTCGGTGACGAATGCCCACGGAATGGATAAAGCTGGCGGCAAGGAATTGAGTAAAAAATTGGTTGCGGTTATTGGGGATTCTACATTCTTTCATATGGGTGTCACAGGTTTGATGAATGCTGTATACAATAAAGGAAATTTGAACCTTATCATCCTTGATAATTTGACGACCGCCATGACCGGTCATCAACCTCATCCCGGTACAGGAAGACTCGCCCACGGTGAAGAAGGAAAAAGAATTCTCCCCGAGGATGTTGCCCGGGGTTGCGGGGTGGAGTTTGTGAAGGTTGTGGATCCGATGAATCTTAAGGAAACCGAACAGGCAATAAAAGAAGCACTGGATTTTGAAGGTGTCACTGTGCTCATCTTCCGGAGTCCTTGTGTCTTCCTTAAGAAACCCCAGCCTTCGCTGGTGGTAGATATTGAAAAATGCAATGGTTGTAAATTATGTCTACGCCTCGGCTGTCCAGCGCTCCGCCTGGAAAGGATTGTGGGGCGGGAGAAGCCAGTTGCATTTATTGAACCAACGCTCTGCAACGGATGCGGTCTCTGTATTCAAGTATGCCACCATGGGGCAATTCATTCTTCAAAAAAGGATTGAAAAATGAAAAGAAAGAATGAACAGATGAAATCACATGGAGATAAAACGACGAATGTCATCATCTGTGGAGTGGGCGGCCAGGGTATCCTGCTGTCGTCGGACATTCTCTGCACCGCCGCCTTTTTATCTGGCTATGATGTAAAAAAGAGCGAAATCCATGGTATGGCTCAACGCGGCGGGAGTGTGATTACTCATGTCCGATTCGGAAAAAAGGTATATTCGCCACTGATTGAAGAAGGCTGTGCGGATTTTATCCTGGCATTTGAAAAACTTGAAGCTTTACGGTATAGCTATTTTCTAAAAAAGGATGGCTGGATAATTGTGAACGATCTGGAACTGCCGCCGATGAGTGTTTTAGCCGAAGAGAAAACATATCCTAAGGGGATAATTGAGACATTAAAAACCATTGGTAATGTGGAAGTGGTGCCAGCTCAGGAGATTGCACTCGGTTTGGGCAATGTGCGGGTGGCTAATGTTGTGCTGCTCGGGAGTCTGGCTCATTATCTTGATCTTCCGGATCAAATCTGGATGGAGGCGATAAAGGAAAATGTCAAACCACAGTACCAAGATTTAAATATCAAGGCTTTTGAACTGGGACGAATGCGAAAATAATATCCCGCAATCATTGACATTGACTTGTTTCTATGTAAAATTAAAATCATGAAAGGAAGGACCAATGGGTAAAAATACTCTCATAGTATTGATCGGTGTTTTCGTCATGGGTTTTACCCAAGATCTTGATACAGTAATCGAGAGGACAATAGCCAATTATCAGAATTTGAAGAGTTTTTATATCGAATTCCATCAGCAGTTCTGTGACAAAGAATCGGGGAGCTGCGAAAGCTTTGAAGGTTTGATTTATTTTCTCAAACCCAATTTCTTCCGGATGGAGATAAAAAATCCGCGGCAAATTTATGTTGGAGATAGCATTTCGTTATGGATCTATTTTCCCGAACGGAAAAAGGCGATAAGGCAGCATTTGGGTGCGAATATCCCCTTTGCTGTTAATCCCGATATCCTGCTTAAGGATTATCAGGAGAAGTTTAACGCCCAATTGAATAAAAATAGCGATTATGAGATAATTTTGACACCTAAGCAGGCTACGGAAATCTATAAGAAAATAGTCGTGAGTATTGACCGGCAGAGATATGAGATCAAAGGGGTCAGTATTGTAGATGAAACCGATTCGGAGAACAAGTTTACTTTCCGGAACATCCAGTTAAATAAAAAAATTTCCCGGAAACTATTTGAATTCAAACCACCTAAAGGGACCGAGATCATTGAACAATAAATTTTTGATGGACAACCGGTGTTTTGCCTGCGGGTCGGAAAACCCGGTGGGTATGCATCTTGAGATACGGGAGAACGAAGCCGGGGTTTGGGCACCACTCCGTCTTACTCAATTATTCCAAGGATATCAAAATATCATTCACGGTGGGATTATCGCTACCATCCTCGATGAAATGGCGGTCTGGGCATCTTTTAAAAAAGGTCATAAGGCGGTGACCGCTGAGTTGAATGTCCGGATAAAAAAGCCGATGTTTGCCGGTGCGGAATACCTTGCTACCGGTCGGATAATGGCGGTGAAATATAAACTCGTGAAAGCGCAGGCTGAAATCAAACAGGTTGATGGTGAGATAATCGCCTGGGCAGATGTTAAATTGATAAAAATTGATTAAGGTATATTTTATTGCACTCGGCTGTCCGAAAAATCTTGTGGATACCGAAAAGATAATGGGGGAATTGGAAAATAAAGGAGCGATCATTGTTTCTCACTTAAAAGAGAGCGATGTGGTAATCCTAAATACCTGCGGCTTTATTGAACCGGCCTTGCGTGAGACCCGCACGGAGATAAAACGACTCCTTAAATCAAAGAAAAAAATTTTTGTCTATGGTTGCGCGGTCAACCGGACACGCAAAATTTGGAAAAAAGAATTTCCTGATGTGGCAGGTTGGTATTTCATAGAAGAGAGAGACCAACTCATCCGCCATATTGTCAAAAAAAATTCCCGGCGTGATGCCCGACTTCTCACCACTGCGGGCTATGCCTATTTAAAGATTGCTGATGGGTGCTCAAACCACTGCTCATATTGCACAATTCCTTTTATCAAAGGTCCGTATAAAAGTATCAAATTTGACCATCTACTTGCAGAAGCCAGGGCCCTGGCTGGGCTTGGGGTTAAGGAGCTGATTCTCATTGCCCAGGACACCGCTCGATACGGGGTGGATCTTTATGGCAAAAAGATGCTGGTGCCTTTAATCAGGGAGATTTCCCAGATAGATGGTATTGAATGGATAAGATTGCTCTATCTCCATCCCCGTTCGCTTGATGATGAAATCATCGCGGAGGTAAGGAATAACCCGAAAGTTTGTAAATACCTGGAGATGCCGCTCCAGCATATCAACGAACGTCTTCTCAAATTGATGAATCGTAATATCACAAAAAGAGAAATCATTGAAAAAATTGAAAAATTAAAGGGAATAACTTTACGAACCACGGTCATCGTCGGGTTTCCTTCAGAAACCGAGGAAGAGTTTAAAGAACTCTATGATTTTTTGAAAGCAGGTCATTTTGACTGGTTTGGGGTTTTTAAATACTATCGCGAAAAAGAGACACCGGCTGGCGCTTGGGAACCATTGCCATCGCAAATTGTGAACAAAAGATTTTCAACAATGCTGAATCTGCAGCAAAAATTAATTCAGGAGAAAAACCGGCGGCGTTTGAATAAGACCTACCGTGTGCTTATTCACGGGAAAAATAAATATTACATCGGTCATGCTGAATTTGCCACACCTGAAATCGATGGACAGGTGATAATAAAACAAACCAAAGTAAGAATAGGGGATTTTTATTGGTGTAAAATCAAAGGAATGAATGGGGCGGACTTGTATGGCGTTTGATATTATTTTTATCTTATGGGCGCGATTGGAATTTCCCATGGAATTTAATGGCCGGGCATTTCTTGGCAAATATCTGAATAGTGATACTACCCGATTCAACATGGATGCCTCGGTCCAGTTACGCTGCAGGATGGTAAGATGGAATACCGGGGCTTTTTTCATGGATTATCGGGATGACCTGGATATGGCCGAGCAAAAGGGCGGAGTTTCTCTGGATCCGCGCTATGCCCATTACTATTTTACTGCTGGATTTGAATATAATTTCTCAAAATTTTTTGGTCAGTTTTCTTTTATTCACGACTGTATCCATGATATCGATTATGAAGTATCCGGAACTCCAGTATTTAATCGTTTTTCTCTGTTAGTAGCAAATGCGGAATATCATCCATCCCGGATAATCTCGACCAAAAAGACATCTCTTTGGGCATTAAACGGGCGTTTTTATCCCCACTGGCGATATCACGGTTGGGATATAAATGCAGGTGCTGATTACCGGTTTGATGGGAGTGTTGATCTGATATACAATTTTCTGAATGGCGATAACTATGGTGGATTTATCAATCTCAACCTATTGGTCTGTCGGAGTGATACAGCATTTTATCATCAAGATTATGCCAGAATTAGTTTATTCTACAAGAACCTTGACAGGCGTATCGGGATGGAGTTGAAGTATCACATCTACAATAACGACCCCATAAAAAATCCAGGAGGCTTATGGTTACTCTCTACATTTGTCGAATTTTAGCGTTCTGGTTTATTTCTTTCAACCATTCCGGCAATTCCTATGAGCTCTTCAGCATTGGCTGTCAACTGGAACTTGAAGGCAAGATTGTTGAGGCAATAAATTACTACCAGAAGGCCCTCCAGTATGATCCGATGAGCAGCGAGATCTATTATACATTAGCCAGTGCATTTTACAAACTCCGGGAGTTTGATAAAGGGATTGCTCATGCCAATCAGGGGCTTTTGTATACCCGAGATAGTATTGAGTTCTATGGGCTCATTGCTGCCGGTTATATTGGCAAAGGAAGCCTGCCTGAGGCGATCAAAATCTACGAGAAAATAAAAGAGCTAAAACCATCGGATGTGAGTATAGTGCAGGGTATTGCCGTCCTTTATGAAGGCATGGGAGATTTGAGCCAGGCGATAAACGTGCTGCTGGAGATCCCGGATAGTTTAAAGAATGTTGATATCTACAACCGACTGGGGACACTATTTGGTAAGAAGCAGGATCATGAAGAGGCGATAAAATACTACAAAAGAGCCTACACCCTTGATAGTATGAATGTTCTTGCCTTAATAGGCATTGGCACAGGTTTTGATCTCATGAATGTAAAAGACTCGGCAATCTATTATTATGAGCAGGCATTGAGGATGAGCAATTCTATTGATTTACGCAAGCGGCTACTCGATCTTTACGGGGATACCGAGCAGTACGAAAAGCTCATTTACATCGCCCGGGAGATACTCCATTATGATTATTACGATGCCTTTGTCCGGCGGAGTCTGGGATTTGCTTTATACAAAACCCAAAACTTTGATGAGGCATTAAGTGAATTTCTGATCAGTGCCGGACTTAATCCCCAGGATGATTATTCCCGTTTCTATATCGCCCGGATCAATCTGGAGAGGCGAAAGTATGATGAGGCTCAGAAAGCAATTGCCGAGGCAATAAGAATAAATCCGGATTTTGTGGAGTTGTGGATATATGCAGGATTTATCGCCATGGATAAGAAAGATTATAAAAGCGCCCGCTATTATTTCACTGAGGCAGCGTATCGTAATGCGGATATGGCGCAGATTTATTATCTTTTGGGCGCTGTCTGCGAGCTGGATAGCGCCTTTAATGATGCATATTTTAATTATAAAAAGGCGCTTACCTTGAATCCCAATGCATTATTTGGTTTGACCGCCCTCGCCAATCTTTGTGACCGCCTGGGAAGAAAAGAAGAGGCGTTGGAGCTTTTTGAAAAGATTATTGCCCTGGATTCACTGGATGCTACGGCATTGAATTATGTGGGCTATACCTATGCTGAAAGAGGCGAAAGGCTTGATTATGCTCTGACTTTAATTGAAAGGGCATTGAGCATTGAACCGAATAACGGTTATATCATCGACTCGCGCGGCTGGGTCTATTATCAGCTGGGTGATTACGAATCAGCATTTAATGACCTGAAACGAGCAAGCGAACTCGTTGAGGACCCAGTGATCCTGGAACATCTAGGTGATGTATATCTAAAACTGGGTGAGTTAGAAAAGGCCCGAGAAACTTACAAAAGAGTCCTTAAACTTGAACCCCAAAATAAGAAAGTAAAAATTAAACTTTTGAATCTAAAAGGAGAATGAGATGGAACCGTTCCGAATAAAAGTTGTGGAACCATTGAATAAGACTACCCATGAAGAGCGCAAGAAGATATTAAAGCAAGTGGGCTACAATCTTTTTATGATTCCCGCGCGTTATGTCTATCTGGATTTTATTTCCGATTCCGGGACCGGGGCAATGAGTTCTCGCGCCTGGGCGCAAATGATGGAAGCCGAAGAAGATTTTTCCGGGCAAAAAGCGAGTGAAGAATTCATAAAGGTTGCTCAGGGGATAACTAATTTCCCCTTTATCCAACCGGTGCATCAGGGACGGGTGGCAGAAAATATTCTCTTCAACCTGCTTTTTAATAAAGGAGATAAAATCTTTTCTAACACCCATTTTGAGACAACCCGGGCGAATCTGGAAAGAATCGGCTGTATGGTTATTGATATTCCGGATTTTACACCGCCTTTCTGCGGTAATATTGATTTACAAAGGCTGGAGAATGCAGTAAAAGAAGAGAAAAGACTGAGAGCAGTGATATTGACCCTGACCAATAATGTAAAAGGGGGGCAACCGGTTTCCCTCGAAAATATCCAAGCTGCTTATGATTTAATAAAAAAACGAAATGGGCTGATTATCTTTGATGCCAGCCGTTTTGCCGATAATGCCTTTTTCATAAAAAGGTATACAAAAACAAAAAAATCGATCTTAGCGATTTGTCACGAGATGTTCCGATATTGTGACATATTATATCTGAGCAGCAAAAAAGATTGTTTGACGAACATCGGGGGATTCATTGGCGTGCGGGACAAGGGGTTGTATGAAAAGTTAAAAGCCCGAATCATTGAACAGGAGTCCTACCCGAGTTCCGGTGGGCTTGCGGCACGGGATTTAGCGGCGATGGCAGTTGGTTTAAAAGAGGCGATCGAAGAGGATTTTCTCCGTTCCCACATTGAAAAAGTTCATCTCTTAGGGAATATCTTGAAGGCCAGAGGGGTTAAAGTCTTTGAACCATTTGGCGGGCACGGGGTGGTGCTTATTCCACGGGTCAAGATACCTTATGCCGCTTATGTTCTCGGAGCCGAGATCTATTTACAAACAGGGATAAGGGGTGGGGTATTTGGTGAGGAACTACGTCTTGCTCTCCCCCGCCGGGTATATACCAGCGAGCATTTGACCTATGCAGGTGAAGCAATCAGCGAGGTCTACAGAAAAGAACCGAGATTTAGATTAAAACTAACAAATAAGCCGGAAACTTTCTTTAACTTTTTTGCCCGCTTTCGGGCGGTAAAATAATTCGTCCGGCATAAACTTTTGTACTCATGGCTTGTCTAATTCTTGACAGAAGGGCGATTTTATATAGAATTATAATTAGAATTTAAGGAGGTTTGCTTTGCATGAACGATTCACCGAAAGGGTAAGAAGAATTTTACATTATGCCCGGGAAGAGGCATTGCGTTTTCGTCATAATTTTATTGGCACCGAGCATTTGCTTTTGGCACTCATTAAGGAAGGCGAAGGTGTCGGGGCAATGGTCTTGATAAATCTCGGTGTGGAATTGAATGAGTTGATCAAGGCGATTGAGAATTCAATGAGTTTTGGCCCAGGAGGGAAGATTGATGTCCAACTAAGTGATAGTGCAAAGCGCTGTCTCAACTATGCGATGGAGGAAGCCAAGAACCTCGGACACACCTATGTCGGGACTGAGCATTTATTGTTAGGAATAATAAGGACCGAAGATAGTCTAGGTTCGCAGATACTGGCTTCCATGGGTATTGATTATGAAATCGCCAAGAATGAGATCATTCAATTGCTGAAACCCGAAGGTGTTGCCGCGGGAAAGCCCAAGGGTAAACAAAGAGGTTCGGCACTTGATCTCTTTTCCCGAGATTTGACGCAGCTTGCCCGCGAAGGGAAATTGGATCCGATAATTGGCCGGGAAAAAGAGATTGAACGCGTAATTCAGATTCTTTCCCGGCGCAAAAAGAATAACCCGGTACTCATCGGTGAAGCCGGTGTGGGTAAGACCGCAATAGTGGAAGGCCTTGCTCAGGATATCGTAGCCGGTAGGGTTCCGGATTCCCTTAAACAAAAACGCGTCCTGGCGCTGGATATGGCTTCCATCGTGGCCGGAACCAAATATCGTGGTCAATTTGAAGAAAGACTTAAAGCCGTGATCAATGAGGTGACCAATAGCAAAGATGTCATCCTCTTTATTGATGAATTGCATACCATTGTTGGTGCTGGTGCGGCGGAAGGAGCGATTGATGCCTCTAATATGTTGAAACCGGCACTCGCCCGAGGTGAAATCCAGTGTATCGGTGCGACCACCCTGGAAGATTATCGCCGTTATATTGAAAGGAATGGAGCATTGGAGCGAAGGTTCCAACCCATCATTGTCAATCCGCCTACGGTCCAGGAGACGATTGGGATATTGAAGGGATTAAAGGAGAACTATGAGAAACACCATGGAGTAATATACTCTGATGAGGCACTGGAGGCAGCTGCTTATCTTTCGGACCGCTATATAACCGACCGTTTTCTCCCAGATAAAGCGATTGATGTGATAGATGAAGCCGGAGCCAAAGTGAAACTATCTAAGGTAACCAAGGACCAGAAAATAGTAGAACTGGAAAACAAACTCCAGGAGATAAAGAGAACCAAGGATAGGATGGTGGCGGAGCAGAGATATGAGGAAGCAGCGGAGTTGCATAAAGAGGAGTTAAAAATCCAGGAACAGATAAGAAAAAGAAAAGAGACGCTGGGGGAAAGCACCCGGCCGGTGGTTGGCGAAGAGGATATTGCCTTTGTTGTCTCCCGTTGGACCGGGATTCCGGTTTCGAGGATTGAGGAAAAGGAATCCAAGCGGTTGTTGAGAATGGAAGAGGAGTTGAAGAAAAAGATTGTGGGGCAGGATGAGGCAATAAAGGTGATCTGTCGGGCAATTCGGCGGAGTCGTGCGGGTGTGAAAGACCCCAGACGTCCTATTGGGTCGTTTATCTTTTTAGGACCCACCGGTGTCGGCAAGACAGAACTGGCCCGCAGGCTTGCAGAATTTTTGTTCAATGATATCAATGCCCTCATCACACTGGATATGTCCGAATATATGGAAAAATTTAACGTTTCACGATTAATCGGTGCACCGCCGGGATATGTTGGCTATGAAGAAGGTGGGCAGTTGACCGAAAAGGTGCGGCGCAAACCTTATTCTGTAGTGCTCTTTGACGAGATTGAAAAAGCCCATCCTGATGTTTTCAATATTTTGCTCCAGATCTTGGAAGATGGTCAGCTTACCGACTCTTTTGGTCGAAAGGTTGATTTTAAGAACACCGTGATTATCATGACTTCCAATATTGGGACCGCAGAGATCAGAAGGAGTGATGGTTTAGGCTTTGCGAAGGTAGACCCCAATGTCTCTTACGAGAAGATGAAAGAGCGGTTGCTTGAGGAAGTGAAGAAATTGTTCAATCCGGAGTTTTTGAATCGTGTAGATGAAATTGTGGTATTCCGGCAATTGACCAAAGAGGATATGATGAAGATAGTGGATATTCTTATTGCGGAATTAGAAGAGCGGCTGGATGATAAAAAGATGGTATTGGAAATTGATGAGTCGGGCAAAGAATTGTTGGTAGAGGAAGGCTTTGATCCACAGTATGGAGCCCGGCCGATAAGAAGGACGATAAGGAGATTGATTGAAGACCCCTTGGCAGAGGAGATATTAAAGGGGAATATCAAAGAAGGTAAACACATAAAACTGGTTCGCGCCGGTGATAAACTGGAATTCAAGGTTAAATGATCTTTCTCATCCTTCTGGCGTATACGATTGCGGGCATCAGTGTTGATGCCCACTATACCAATAAAGACCTCATAATTCAAACCAGCGGCTTCAGAATTGGTGAACAGTTCAAGGAATCAATGATTCCACAGGCGATAAACAATCTTTATCGCCTGAAGTTATTTGACCACATCGCTATCGATACCACGATAGTTGCAGATGGGATATTTATAAAAATCCTTTTAAAAGAAGCACCCTTTCTTAGCGGCGAGGTGGAATTCATCGGCAATAAGAAGATAAAAAAAACCGAACTTAAAAAAAGGGTGGATTTAAAAGCGGGACAGGTTTTAACCCAAAAAGCAGTCTTTGATGCCCGGGTTAAACTCAGGGAACTCTATCAAGAAAAAAATTTTTACCATACTACAATACGGGATAGCCTCGTGCCTGATACTTTGAATCGGGTAAAACTTTATTTTCTAATCAACGAGGGCCAGGTTTTGAAAATTGGAAAGATCAAGATTGAAGGTAATAAAATTCTGCCTGAAGGGGCAATAAAGAGAAAGATGCAGAATAAAGAAAAGGGTTTTTTAAGGAGTGGAAAACTTGACCATGCCAAACTGAAGGAGGATATCGAGCGGATTAAAACATTATACAAAGATAATGGATTTTTAGATGTGACCGTTGAGGAACCGAAGATTGAAGTAGTCAATAATCAACTTGTAGTTACAATTAAAATTCAGGAGAATCAACGGTATTATGTGGGAAACATCAAATTTAAGGGCAATACCCTCTTTTCGGATTTGCAGTTGGAAAAGATGCTGAAGATAAAACCCAACGAGATATTCAATCTTACCAAAGCCCAGAACAGTTTACAGAAATTCTATGAGGCCTATGCGGATGAAGGGTATATTTATTGTTCAATTATTCCGGTGGAGACCATCCGGGATAGTTTTCTGGACATTGAATATCAAATTAATGAGTCAAAACCGGCGAATATTAATCGGGTGATCATCACGGGTAACCACCGGACCCGGGAAAAGGTGATTCGCCGGGAGATCGTTACCTTTCCCAGCACCCGTTTCCGACGTTCCCAGGTGATAAGGAGTATGCGCGAGATTTTCAATCTTGGTTTTTTTGAAGATATTACTCCGGAAACAGGTACACCGGATGACAGTGGTAATATTGACTTGATTTATCGGGTGAAAGAAAAAGAAGGGGTGGGTTCTATTGGTGCGGGTATGGCTTATTCAGCTCAGGACAAACTTACCGGGTATATCGAACTGAGCCATCCCAATGTTTTCGGCCGGGGACAGCGTATCTATACCAAATTTGAAATCGGGGGGAGGCTTACTAATATCCAGTTCGGGTTTACCGAACCCTGGCTTTTTGATACCCGCACGACCGCAGGCTTTGACATTTATTATACCAATCGTTTGTGGGATTTTTACACCAAAAGGGATGTGGGAGGAGCGACGAATTTTTCTTTTCCTTTCTATCTTGATTATACCCGATTCAATTATACATTTCGTGTTGAACGGACGCAGATTCTGGATATTGCCAAAGAATATCAACCTACTACCGGCTATGATTTAAGAAAAGATACCATTCCTAAATGGACGCTTGCCAACAACTACGGAATAACCCGGGACACCCGGGATTTTATCTTTAATCCCTCAAGCGGATCTTATATATCAATCCAGAGCGAAATCGCCAAACCCTGGTTATTTGCCAATATTGACTATAATCGGTTCACCTTTGAAACGCGGACCTATTTCCCCCTCTTCTGGAAGTTCGTTTTTATGACGCGTATCCGCATAGGAATTGTGACGAGTCGTGATGAGGTTCCTTACTACAAAAGATTTTACGCCGGGGGAACTGGTGAAGACGGCGTTCGAGGATACTCAGATCGTTCGCTTTCACCAATCCAGGATGGCAAGAGGATCGGCGGCAATGCACTTTTCATAAACAACATTGAATTGAAACTGAAGTTCTCACAGAATTTTGCCCTTCTGGCTTTTTACGATATGGGAAATGCCTTTGCCTCGCATCGGGATTTCAATCTTTACGATTTAAAAAGAGGTGCCGGCGTGGGAATTCGGGTGGAAATTCCAATGATGGGGGTTTTGGGTTTTGACCTGGGTTACGGTTTTGACCGCGCCCAGCCCGGCTTTGAGCCGCATTTCCAGATCAACCCCTTTGGTATGTTCTGAGAACGGAGGTTATTATGATAAAATACCGCTTGATTTTCATCATGATAATGGTACCTTTAGTTATCTTTGCCAAGGAGCAAAAGGTTGGCTTTGTGGAATCATCAAAAATCCTCGCCCAGTATCAGGCGACCGCGAGCGCCAATGAACAGTTTAATGAATTTGTGAATGCCTGTCGGGACTCGGCTGCCAAGTTACAGCTCAATATCCAAAACCTAAAAAATGAATTTGAAGCCCAGAAATTGATGTTGAGCGAGGAAGCACGTTTAAAAAAACTGGATGAGATTGAAAGATATACCCAGCTTTACAATCAGTACCTCCAGGAGGTATTCGGTCCTGGTGGGAAAATTGAGCAGAAGAACGATGAATTGATGGCGCCCCTGTTGAAGAAAATCAATGATGCGATTGCCAAGATTGCACAGCAGGAAGGCTTCTCAATGGTGTTAGACCTTTCGGAAGACATCTTTTATGCCTCTCCAGAGTTGAACATCACCGAGCTGGTGATCAATGAATTAAACCGGGAATATGGCATCGCCGCGACAGCACCCGGGGCAAAGAAATATATCGGCATTCTGCCTTTGAAAGAAGAAAATAGTGAAGCCATGGCTGAAAACCTTGGGATGAAATGCCAAAATGAGCTGTATAATGCTTTGAAAAGTTATGAGCAATCATATAATATTGTGAGTAAGGCATTGATAATGACCGAGATGACAAAACGAAAATGGGATTATAAACTCATTGATGAAAATCAGGCATTTCAAGTGGCTAGTTACACGATGTGTAATTATATCGTCATGGGCAGGGTGAGTAAAAGTGGGACGAAGATTGATTATACGATCAGCCTAAGGGATGTCAAAACCAAAGAAGAGATTGCGACACGTTCCAACAGTGTAAATGATGATGTAAAATTTTCCGAATCACTGAGAAATGATTTAATTGGTTTGATTGAGACTTTAAAAAAGAAAGAATAATCTTTTCGTTTTGTCAATTCAACCAATCCGATTACCGCTTTTTTATCCAGCAAAATTCAGCATTGACGAAGCAGGAAAGTTGAATATAATCTTTAATTAAGTTTGCGCCCGTAGCTCAACTGGATAGAGCGGCGGACTACGAATCCGCAGGCTACGTGTTCAAGTCACGTCGGGCGCGTTTATTTAAGTAAGATGCAGGATAGTGATTCATACTTCATGACCGAGGCATTAAAAGAGGCAGCGAAGGCATTTGCCCTGGATGAAGTACCGGTTGGAGCAGTTGCCGTCTATAAAAATCAAATAATCGGGAGGGGTCATAATCGGACCGAAGCACTTCAGGATCCGACCGCTCATGCCGAGATACTTGCGCTCACTGCCGCTGCTAATGCTTTACATTCCTGGCGGCTTAAGGATGTGATCATTTACTCTACAATTGAACCTTGTATCATGTGTGCCGGTGCCCTGGTGCTGGCACGGGTCAAAAAGATTGTTTTTGGTGCCCGGGATGAGAAATTTGGAGGCTGTGGTTCGGTTTTTAATGTTGTCAATGAAAAGAAGTTGAATCACCAGATTGAGGTTGTAGAAGGAGTTTTAAAAGAAGAAGCGATAAGTTTGATGCAAAGATTTTTTGAGATGAAACGGAGGGATAAGAAAGGATAGGCGGTGATGATTTGACAATGGCTTGGAGAGATGGCCGAGTGGACTAAGGCGCCCCGCTCGAAACGGGGTATCCTGACAAAATCAGGATCGGGGGTTCGAATCCCTCTCTCTCCGTCTACATTTAAAAAACATCGAGGGGGTCCACATCGATTTCCAGCTTGGTGCGGTTTAGTTTGATCTGCTTTAAAAATCTAAGTCGGCGGTGGTCAAATTTCAGGGGAGCTTTGATAAGGATATAAACCCGGTAATCATTCCGGATTTTATAATAAAAAGAAGGATTGGGTCCAAAAATCTTGGGACCTTTTATCTTATTCAACAGATCGTAAATCTTTTTTGCATCTTCCCAGACCAGGGTCTCATTTTTTCCGGAAAGACGGAGTAGGATCAAGCGTGAGAAAGGCGGAAAATTGAGTTCACGGCGTAACTTCATTTCTTCCGCATAAAACTTGGGGTAATTTTGTAATTGGCTAAAGAGGATTGAATATTGTTCGGGATGATAGGTCTGGATTAGGACTGTCCCGGGTTTTTCACCCCGGCCTGCCCGACCCGCCACCTGGGTGAGGATTTGAAAGGTTTTTTCACTGCTCCGGAAATCCGGAAGATTTAAAAGGGTATCAGCATTGACAATCCCTACAAATGTCACATTAGGAAAATCAAAACCTTTGGTAACCAGCTGGGTCCCCAGCAAAATTTTTGCCTTCTCGGCTTCAAAACTTTGCAAAATTTTTTCCGCTTCCCCTCTTTTTTTCGCCACATCCCGGTCAAGTCTAAGAACATAATTGGCTACATCATTTGCTGCACATGTAATTTTTGTCGCCAAGATTTTTTTAATAATTTCCTCAATCCGCTGGGTCCCGGCGCCGCGATAGAGTAAAGTGGTTTGACCGCAATTCGGACAGATTTTGAAAAATTCAGTTTTGTAATCACAGGTATGGCAGATGAGTTTTGAAGAATTATCTGGAGCCAGTGTCCGGTGGTAGACCAGAGGCAATCGGCAAAAGGGGCATTTTATTACATAACCACAGCTCGGACACAGCATACTGGGAGCAAAGCCTCGACGATTCAAAAACAAAATCGCCTGTTCGTTGCGCTGTAAAACTTCTTCAAGCCCACGCTCAAGTTTTGGGGAGATGAATTTTTTTCGCTCTTTTTTCAAATCTACTATTTCTACCTTAGGCAGAGGGCGGGAATCAATTCGCTCTTTTAAAATTAACAGCTCATACTTACCGATTCCCGCATTGTGATAGGATTCAATCTGAGGAGTGGCACTGCCCAATACTACCACAATATTTTCAATCTTACCCCGCATGACCACCACATCCCGGGCATGATACTTTACAGCCTGCTGGTGTTCTTTATAAGAATGGTCATGTTCTTCATCAACAATAATTATCCTTAAATCCGGGATGGGTAGAAACACGGCGCTTCTGGGGCCGATGATGACTTTATAAAGACCCTTTTTTATACTGTACCAGGCGTGTCTACGTTCTTTTTCGGTAAGCCGGGAATGGATGGTAATGACTTCATTCCCAAAGCGTTCCATAAATCGCCTTGATATTAAAGGGGTCATTGAGATCTCCGGAACCAGGATTAAAGCCCGGCCGCCATTTTTTATAACCTCGGCAACGACTCGCAAATAGACTTCGGTCTTGCCGCTGCCGGTAACCCCGAAGAGCAGATATACCTTAAAGGTGTTCCTTTTTACCGAATAAAGTATCCGGTTTATGGCATTATACTGCTGATAGGTTGGGGTAGGCTCCTTAACCTGAATGGGTTCTGCTTCTTCTTTTTTGATATCCTCAAATTTTTTTAAAATCCTGGAAGGGAGTGCCTGCTTGAGAACCTCCCCTAAATAGGCGATGTAATAATTTCCAATCCATTTATAAAGTGTCAATAACCTTGGCGGAATAAAATTCGCCTCTACAAGTCTCTGGACCTCTTTTACCTGTGGCAGGTCTCGCTTTACATTGGTAGCGATGATGATGCCGTGTTTGACTTTTTTTCGCAGGGGAACCAGAACCAGATCTCCGGGATGTAAATTCAATTCAGTCTGGTAAGTGAAATAATCAAACTTGGTATTGGGTATTGCTACATCCACGAGCATGGTTAAAAAGATTCTCCTCTCAATATTTTAATAACTATTAATTTTTTGATTAGAGCATTAAAACTGCCCAGTCGTCTAAGCATATCGATAGATGGGCATATTTAAATATGAACGATTGTAAGACTTCGCACCCCGAAGGGCGCAATCGACAAGACATTTAAAGCGTTCAAGTTTTTAATCTCTTCAGGATATTTTAACCCGGTAGTGACTTCCATTAGGGTTTATTTTTATATCGGACTATTTCTAAGACTTGGGACCGTTTTATTCTTTTGACGATTTTCATCGAAACTCAGCAGGGCTACCTGTAGGAGTCTTCCCGCGATCGGATATTTCGCTAGACCGCCCAATGCCTTCGCAACCTGAAATTCTTCATAAAAAATTTCATTCACGGACCTTAAGGTAATGGCTGTATGCATATACCTCCTTTTGATTAGTACATTATATCTAAATTCCAAAAATTTTCAATGATGGCTGGTGATTCTGCCTGCACTTGTAAAGAGATATCTTTGGAGGGAAGTTATTTTTAGGATGTTTGTTATATTGAGTGTGCTTGGGGAAAAGCCCCTTCGGACCTTGACTTTTGCTTAAAAGTAAGTATTATTATTCAGTTTAAGTTTTTGGAATGGATTGGGAGGTAATATGAGAAATTTTGTTTGGCTATTGATGTTCTTGCCTTTAACCCTCTTTGGAATCGATTCTATCTATGTCTGGGATAATGATCAAGGATACCGGCGTGAGATATATCCATCGGTCGCGGCCAGGGATACCACCGCGTATATTGCTTGGGAAGATTTGAGGTGGGGTAGTGGTCGTAATAGCGTTTATCGTCAGCGGTTGCTATGGAATGGAACTTTACGTGGCTATAATGTGGAAGTTGATACTGATAATGTTTGGGGGGTGAACAATGGTAGTATTCAACTGGCAACGCCTCTTGCCGCTACCCGCCCGGTTATCCAGGTGTGGGAAAGAATCGTAAGTACCGGCACCAGGAAGGTTTACATCTATGCCCGAATTGGTGATGCTACTATTGTTGAAGTAGATTCAATGTATTCGGGCTACCCCAAAACCCCAGCGATGGATTGCCGAGATAACGGCGAATTTGTGGTTTCTTTTACCTACTATTACCCTCCACAAAATGTTTATGCAATATACCACAAAAGATACAATATCGGTGGTAACTTTATCCACGGAAGCTACATTGAACCCAATCTCCGGATGAGAGGCCGCTCGGTCTCTCGTTGTGCATTCTGTGATTCTGGTTATGTAGTAGTTTATGTTGATTCCGCAACCACTGGTGATTCTCTTCGATCCATTTACCTTCAATATCGGGGGATATCTAGTAATATTATTGACACCAAAATAAAAGTGAGTCGTCCGGGAACTGATGGACGAAATGAATTGGCGCCTGATGTTGCCGTTAATCAAAATGGATTTGTTGTGGTTACCTGGACTTATGAGTATAGTGCCACAGACCCTGATGTCTATGCACGGACGTTTCAGATGCGACCCGGTCTTGACACATTGATGCCGGTTAGTCCTTCGGATTTTGCTATCGCTAATTCTACTGCACCAGAGTTTGGTCCCAAAGTTACAGTTTTTCCTAATAATGACTATATGATTGTCTACACAAAAGAAACCAATTATAACAAAGGAGTCTATGCAAAAGTTTCAATTAGCGGCACTCTAAAACCAGAGTGTATCATTAATAACGACCAGAAGCCCCAGGCTTGGGATCAATATGCAGGAGATGTTGCTTGTCGTTGGAACGACACTTGCATTGTTGCTTGGATGAATCTTCCCGACACTAATATATCAAAGAGCTATCTGGCAAGAGAAGTTTTTTGTCGCACTTATTATCGAGCACCTTCTTCAACTTATGGAATTCTGGAAAAAAGCAGCGAAGTAATCGATCCTACACCACGTGGACCGGGATGGCTATGGTACTACGATGATGAAAACTACGACGATCCACTGACCGTTGACTGGAACGAAGATCCCATTGACGAAGAAGATTCTGTTTACCTACCCATTGATTCAGCAATTGTCGATCAATTTGATGAATTTAATCAGGTGCGAGTTAAATATCATCTAACCGTTCGGGACACCCTCCCAAGATCCCAGAAATCCGGGAGAGGACTTTCTTCTTACAAACAGGTGATTGTAAATCTTGGATTCAGACTAAATGATACACCTGCCGGAGTTATAAGCACTGAAGACCAGTATGAATTGATAAACTACATAAATAGTGGTAAACCGATTTTACTCACGGGTAATGACTTTGGCTTCATGTATAATGGGACCACACTTTTTGAAAAGTTTCATGCAAACTATGTGAGTGATGGCCAACCTTTTGACATCGGAAACATAGATACATTATACGGACAACCGGGAACTTTTGCCCAGAATGAAACATTGGCGTATCAATATAGAAAAGAAGCAGATAATTATGTAGATATAATCTCGCCAAGACCGGAGGCGAAACTCATATTGGCAGATTGGGAAACAGAGAAGGAATGGCTTGCGGGCCGATGTGTAGGTTGGGGTAATTATTGGAAAGATTTAAGGGATAATGGGAGCACCATCTATTGTAGTTTTTCGCCTAACGGTATAAAAGATCGCCATCACCCTCATACTGCCCAGGAATTTATCCGCCGCTGTTTAGGCTTTTTAGGAATGGTCTGTCCACCCGAACCAATTACCGCTATCTACTGCTCCACCAATACTGCAACTGAAGGTTCGGTTATTCTCAGATGGCGTGTAGTCTCCGATGATTCGCTTAAAGAATCAGCCGCTGGCCCATACAAACTGAAGTTTTCCCGAAAAAAGATAACTTCCGAAGTTGCTTTCAACGATTCCTGCGAGGAGTATTACCAAAAATGGAATACAAAAGATAGTGTTGTGGGAAGTTGGTATAGGGTTGTTCTTGAAGGACTGCCTCCAATGGATACCCTTATCTTTGCCCTGAAGGTGAGTGACGAAGATACCCTATGGGGTGCCTTAGGTGCAGAACCGAGAGCGATAGTTTCAGGCGATTCTGTCACACCACACTATCTTAAAGTTGGAAGCACAAGCAATCCCTACGGGTATGTAAAAGATTTTTCAGTTAAATATGAATTTTTAGACCGCCGAGCGAAAAATGATACCGGAACCGATTACGATTCTCTATTTGTAACCTGGGATTATCCCATGAATCCACCCTGGTTCTATGTGGGTTTTGCCCGCTGCAATTTGTATACTGAAGGTGATTTATTCATATACGTAGATACTAAACCTGGTGGTGCTGATAGTACCGTGCCTTATAACGGAACATCCGGTCGTTCCGCATTCCAGCCAGTTCCGCCTGATAGTTTTAAACCTGATTACTGTCTTATCGTCGATAATGGCTCAACCGTTGTTTATAAAAAATATGTCAGCACGAAAGATGGTCGTGGGTCCTGGATTGACACTACATTTTATGGACGCGTTTGTGAAGATAGTGTAATTAACAACTATCTCTACACCGAACTTTATATTCCTTATAATAACATGGGATACACCGCTGGAAATCCATTTAAACTTGTGGTGCTTATGACCCAAGAAAATACCAACTATATCATCAATGCCTTCCCCATCTTTAATCCTCTTGGGACTTACAAAACTATCGGACAGTATTACTCATGGGGTTCGGATGGTTTGACTTCCGGGAAAGTTCCTGCGCGCAAGAGTACCATTGGAATAGGAGAAACTACCTTCAATCCTAAAAAGCAAATTAAAAATCTTAAATTAGCCGTCCATCCTAATCCCTTCACCGATAAGATAGAAATCTTCCTTCCCACCATGGAAATACCCGGTTGCCAGGCATCTTTAGAGATTTATGATGTCAGCGGCAGAATCGTCAAAACTTTTAATCTCAAATCCTGTCGTGCATCATTACCCACTTCCGTTTCTTGGGATGGTACTGATGATAAAGGTGAAATTGTTTCTCAAGGGATATACTTCTGTAAGTTTACCGCGTTGGAAAAAAGTGAGGTAGTAAAGATTATATATCTGAAATAACCCTATTCTATAATATTTTCCTTTCGTTCAAATACTTTCCCTTACCCCTAAGAGCGGGCGGTGCTTTAAAAAGGCTCTCTGTAAATGCTTAGTTAGCGAATTGTATCGATATCAGATAATCTAACTTTTTACATAATGTGACCAAGAAATCTCTCCTTGTATTTTTGTCTTTCCACTTCGTTAAGATTACTAATGATCTCTTCGATTAATCTTTTGTATTCTTCGCGATATTCTTCAGCTTCCTTTTTCCTACCAATTTTTTCAAAAATTTTTTCTATCCACCTTAAAGCACAAACAAGCAACTCCTTGGTGCCACATTGTTTCGCCTGCTCCACAGCCTTTGATAAGATATTCAAACTATTTGTGTGATCTCCTTTTTGCATAGCGATCCGCGCTTGGATTATGAAAAGATTCGTTTCAAGAATCTTGTCCCCCATCTCCTTTGCTAGCTTCAAACCTTTCTCCAGATAACTTTCTGCATCGGCCAGGGACCCTGTTGCTAATTGAATTTCACTTAATTTTGCACAAACCCAAGCAAAGAGTCGCTTATTGCCTATCTGTTTTGCTAAATCCAGTAGTTGAGATAAAATTTTTAATGCGTTATGATAATCTTGCCTAGACATAAAAAGTTCGGATTCCGCATCCAGCGTGTAGGCAAGAATTTCTAAATCCTTCATCGCCTGAGCCTTTGTTTTTATATCCTTTAATAAACCTTCAACCTCTTCACCGTAGCCCAGTTTTATCTTTGTTATGGCCGAAGCAATAACTGAAATTGCACTATTTCTTAAATCTTTTATCCTCTGAAAGATATTGTCGCTCTTCTGAAATTCCGCAAGTGCATTTTTGTAATCGGCTAAATAATAGTAATCCCAACCAATGCTCCTTCTTATTACCGCTTCACTATAGGAGTCCTGAATATTTACCGCCTGATTTGCTGCTTTGGTATGCAATTCAATAGCCTGTGCAAGGTTGCCATAGTAAAGATAGATATCTCCGATGTTATTGGTCATATCTATTATTTGTTTTGGCTCTCCAATTATTTGGGCATTTGCTAAGGACTGCGAAAAGTACTCATAAGCCTTATCCAATTGCCACATTTGGGCATAAACAAGGCCGATATTTCCCAAGGCTCGGGTTTGGGTAAGTTTATCTCCAATTTCTGCAGCTAATTTATCCCCCTCGTGTAATTTTTCTAATGCCCTATCGATATTTCCCAAATACAAATGTGCCAATCCCATATTTACTAATACCCGGGCAAGGTTGTCTTTCTCACCTATCTCTTCAAAATATTTGTAGGCAGCACTGTAGTAATCAAGTGCTTTTTGAAAATCACCCTTCCTTTCAATTGTTAAACCGAGGTTAAGATTGGCAAAGCCCAATCCCCTTTTATCGTTTGTACCCTCGCTCAAAATTGCCACCGTTTGAAAGCATTTAAATGCTTTATCTAAATCCCCGATATGGAGATAATAATTTCCCAAGTTATTTTCTGCCAGCGCTTGAATATTCTTATCCCCAATTTTCTTTGCAATTCTCCTTGCCCTTAGCCAGTAATTCAATCCCTTTTTCGGTATCCCCATCTCTTGATAAATAATCCCAATGTTCAAGTTTGCCCCTGCTTCATCTTTTAGCGAAGATATTTTGCGCGCGAGTTTCAAAGACTTCTTTTGATTTTTAACTGCCTCTTCCAGTCTGCCGAGCAGCCGTAAAACCCAGCCCTGCCTTCTTAAAATTTCTAATTTATCCTGTATCTCTGCCGCAGATAACTCCCTTTTCTGTAACAATTGCAGTGCTAATTCAAAGAAGTTCAAAGTCTCCTTTAACGCATAAAGCCGGTAGGATTTATCGGCAGCAGATTTTAAATAAAAGATGCCCTTTCTTTCTTCATTAGAACGTGCATAGTGATAGGCAAGTTTCTCAAGATTTTCATAAATTTTTTCTCCCGGCATTTTTTCTAACTCCGCGCCAATTATAGTGTGCAACTCTTTACGCTTTGTTTTTAAAAGTGAACTGTAAACAACTTCATAAGTAGTAGGCGAGATAAATTCGTAGCCATTAGCTTCAGGAACAGAAATCAAAATCCCTTCAAAATGTTCCAATCGCTCCAGGTCTTCAATTAATCTTTCTTCGGGAACGTGCAAAATCTTACTTAGAAGGGCCGGTTCAAATGTTCTTCCTATTACTGAAGCATACTGGAGTATCCTTCTATCCATTTCCTTCAGCCGGTCAATTTGGTCTAAAATCACCGAGGAAATTGATTCAGCAACTTCTATCTTCTTGAATCGCTCGGTAGCAATATATCCTTCCTTAGTTCTTTTTATACCATTCTTTATCATTAACATTTTTAGGATTTCAATAATAAACAAAGGATTGCCCATTGATTTTTCGAATACCAAATTTTCTATCTCCTGGGCAACTTTTTCTGCACCAAGAATAGTTTTTATTAATTTTGAAGTATCCTCTCTTGCAAAATTCTTTAAAAAAATATGCTTGCAATTTTCAAAACCAAGCCAGGGGAATGCCCAGTCTGGCCGATATTCAAATAAAAAGAGAATGGCAGTTTGTTTTAATTCTTTTAGAAGATAATCGAGAATTTCAATACTGGTCGGATCGGCCCATTGCAGATCCTCAAATCGTATAAAAAGTGAATGCCTTTGGGCTTCGGTTTGTAATATCTCTTTTATTGTATTGAATATGCGTCGCTGTAATTCCTCGGGGGACAAAGTTTGTATCTCAGGAAATACTAATCTCAAGATAGCACCAATATAGGGAAGTGTATTATCAAGTGACAATCCCAGATTTTTCAATTTTAAACTTATTACCAATCTTTTTTCTTGTTCGGAAGCAGTGTTCTTCAACTGAAAGTAATTATTAAAAAACCCGATGAATAAATTATACGGAATATTCATTTCATACGGATTGCAGCGCACAGCAAATGTTAAAAATCCATTTTCTTGAGCAAGCAATTCACTTTCAATACCCAATCTTGTTTTCCCTGAGCCGGGTTCACCAGTTATGCCAATTATCGTCAAAAGATTATTCTTTGCCTGCATCAAACATTCTTTTATCGTATTTAGCTCTACTACCCGGCCAACAAATTTTATCTTTTTGATTTCGGGTAAACGGTAGTGTTCTTGAAATCCTCTAACGAGGTAATTCACCACGGGTTTTCTTTTACCTTTAACTTTGACTGCAGGCCTCTTTACTGCGTCTACAATCTCGGCAATTTTTTCATAGGTAAAATGGCTAATTACGATTTCCTTTGGGCCAGCGACACTCTCTAACCTTGCGGCGAGATTGACTGTATCTCCGATAACAGTGTACTCCATTCTTTCTTCTGAACCAACATTTAAAGCAACGGCCGGTCCGGTGTTAATTCCAATACTCATTGATAATGGAGTTGCCAATTTTTTTTCAGCATTAAATTTTTCCATTTCCTGCTGCATTTCTAAAGCCGCGCGTACTGCCCTTTCCGGATCATCATGGTGGGCGACCGGGGCACCGAATAAAACCATTAAGGCATCACCAAGGAATTTATCAACACTTCCACCATATTTGTGTACAATCCTTACCATCCTGGTGAAAAAGTCATTTATTATGTTTGCAATCTCTTCTGCATCCATTGTCTCAGATAGAGCAGTAAAACCCGATAAATCAGCAAATAAGACTGTTACAACCCTCCGTTCGCCCTCAATCCTGTTAACCTTAGGATTGAGTCTTATTTTTTCTATCACCCGTGCTGGCAGATAACGCTCATAAGCCTGAATTAAAGCCTTAATCCAATCAAGTTTCAGATTAAGAGCATCTATATATTTGTCGGCTTTTAAATAATCTCCCTGATTATCCATTGTCCAAAATTATATATTAGGAAGAGCAAAAGTCAAGCATGCACGACACTGAGTCCTCTCCATATTTTTTATAAAAAGACAAAACTCATAAGCAAGATTTGTAAGGGTAATCAATGATTTAGCGTGGGGATTTTTGTAGGGCAAGACTCTAGCCTTGTATAAATAAAAAATGCCAACCTGAGATGGTCGTCCGGTAATCGATAAAATGGTAGGCGCAGGCTTTAGCCTGCGGATAAATGTTTTTAAATCCCAGGGTATTTCGCACCCTGAAGGGTGCGGCTACCGCTAATAATTCAGCGCATAAAAATGATTTGACAGAAAGATATAATATAAAAGGTTTGTCAATTTAAGAAAAATGGATATGATTTTAACGAAAGGAGTGTTTATGAATTATTGTGGTATTGATTTGCATAAGAACTTTTTGCAAGTTCATCTCTATGACGAGCAGATGAGGGAAAGATCTACGCGACTTGAAAATGATGAGACAGCTATTCGTAGTTTCTTTGAGCCATTCCGAAATAATTGTAAAGTTGCAGTAGAAGCAACCGGCAATTGGTATTGGTTGGTAGATTTGTTAGAAGAACTCAATCTGGATGTATCATTGGTTAACCCACTCCCAACTAAGGCAATTGCTTATGCCCGTGTAAAGACCGATAAAGTAGATGCCTGGGTACTTACTCATCTATTGAGAACTAACTTTTTAGCCACCTGCTGGATACCTGACAAGGAATCGGACGTGAGGCTTTAGAAAGAGTGCCTTTATCTCCACCTTATAGTGAATTTCTCAAACAATTACTTGTCGACTTTGATTTTTTAACACCCCAGATTGATTATTGGGAAAGAAAAATCCGCGCACAGATTCCGTTTTCTGAGAATGCTCAGCGTCTGTTGGAGGTTCCGGGTATAGGTAATATTTGGGCTTTGACGATTCTTTACGAAACTGGACCGATTTGGAAGTGGCTACTGCAGCCTTGCGGGCGCGTGATATTGATCGGAAATTATTATTTTATTATCAGCGGATATTAAAAAGGAAAGGCAAGGGTATCGCAAAAGTAGCTTTGGCGCGAAAGATTGCTACCATTGTTTATTATATGTTGCGTGAGCAGATTGATTATGCTACTTGTCTGGCGAGGAATAGAATGGCTGGGTAAGCCTCTCTTTCCACTTAATCACTGAATGATTAATAGAAAGATTAGGCAGCCCAGCCACTCCGAATATATACCTTGGTCTTATATGACCGTATAGCAGTCTGGTTTAACCGTTAGGTATGATTCGGACCAAGAAATTATAATCTGAAGAAAGGAGGATGTAAAGTAAGAATTTAATTATTGACAAGCCTTTTATAGCAGTGGAGAGAACTCATGGATGGGAGGAGCTTTATTGTAGTTTCTCCAATTAAAACAATCATTCGTTGAAATTAGATATTGAAATTATGATTTGTAAACGAATTTAAAAATTTAGATTCATCCCACTTCATAAGTGCGTTTTTTTGAATTCTATAGTGTAGATATAGTAAATGTAAAATGTTAAAATTCGAACCCTCCCCCCTTCTTTTTACTTGCATAGGCAATGTCCGAAAATTTCTGTTGCAGACTTTAATAGCAAACTGAGTAAACATGGGTTCGGATTTCCAATGGTGATAGTAACAAAAAGGAAAAACATTTTATGTTGCCAATATGGATGATTTAACGGTCGAGGAAGTAAAGGGAATGAATAGTGACATAAATGATATTTTAAAACTGTCTTTTTGTATGTAAAAATTGTGCTTCTCCCCTTTTCCTTAGCTGATTGTTTCCTTCAACAATTCTTGGCACGTAATTCCGACATTAAACTTTGGAAAAAATGTCGTAATTTTTTAATAATTTTCTTAATATCCTTGGAATATATTATATACAATATATAACACCATGGTTGGTGAATATCGACTTGCAGGAAGTTATTTAGCAGTGTCTATGAATAGCTGATTGAAAAAGGAGGTAAAATGAAAAAAATTTTTATAATTGGAATATTCTGTGCCATACTAGCTTGCAAAAAGGAACAGGGTGTTTATGATTATCTTTTAAGTGTTTACGAGGATATCGTCATACCGCCTTCAGGTAATGAAAATGGCTGGATTACAATCATCGGCGGCAACCATACAGGCCAATACTATGTCTCCCCTGATGGAGATGACGATAACCCAGGAACCATAGACCAGCCGTTCAAAACAATCGCCCAAGCAGTTACCCACCTCAATCCCGGTGACACCCTTGTGGTATTTGCTAAAGACAGAAATAAAACGCCAATTATTGCGGGTGAAAATAATCTTGCCACTGCATTTGATATTTCCAATTGCAAGTACATCCGAATTGAAAACCTTGAAATAACAAGCAATAATGGTCGCAAATTCCGTGAGGCAATATCAGGAATCAACGGGCCGGTGGAACATATTATTCTTAAGGATTTGAACATTCATCATCTTGATGAATTCGGTATCGATATCGGTGATGTAAATGACTTGCAGGTAATAAGTTGTCGGATTACCTACTGCGGATTTGGATGCATCGGAGGTCCTACTGGAACACAGGGTGGTTGGCGTAATGTTTTGATAAGAGGGTGTGATCTTTCTTACAGTGGCCATTATTACCAGGGCGGTGACGGTTCAAACAGACCGTATGATCGGCCCGATGGGTTTGGGATAGAAGCTTCCGAGGGACCAATTGAGATCAGTAATACAACTGCCACCCATAATTATGGCGACGGGCTTGATTCCAAAGCCAAGCGGACTTATATCCATGAATGTATTGTTGCCAATAATTCCTGTGATGGGGTAAAATTATGGGGTGATTCCTCGCGAGTTGTGAATACTTTAATCTATGGGCGTGGGGATGGGGACAGAACAATAACTCCCTGGTCACCGATTGTGATCTGTACTGAAAATCATAATGCCTATTTCGAAATAATAAATTGCACGGTTGATGATTCTATTGGGGAAAACTACATAATGCATGTGCAGTATGATTCACCGACGATACCAGTTAATTTAAGGATAGTAAACACGATATTTTGCAGTCGCGGGAATAACGCACCTGTGATATGGCTTGCCGAAGCAGTTAATTATGATATTAAATATAATCTATTTTATGCACCAAAAGATGACAGACTCTTAATTCAGGGGAATACCACATATACTTCAGCAGAAGTAGGACAGATTGGAACGGGAAATATCTATGGCAATCCACAATTCAATTCGTTTGGTTGGGGCACTGAAGGAAATTATCATCTGAAATCAGGTAGCCCGGGTATTAATGCAGGAGATTCCTTATCTGCGCCGGCAATTGACCTTGAGGGTAAATCAAGACCACAGGGTAACGGTGTGGATATTGGCTGTTATGAGCAGTAATATAAAATACCTAAAGGTTCAAAATGCTTAAATACCTAAAAAATATGGTTGATAGGTTTGGGTTGGGATGCTGGATATATTGCACCTTTATTATTATGTCCTCTCCCTTGAGAAGAGAAGATAAAGGTGAGGGTGAAAAAACAATGCCCCCAAATATTTCACTCTCCTATGGTGGGAGAGGGTTAAAATATATGAGGAGGAAAAATGAATAACAAAAAAATCTGTACAATAATTTTTCTGTCGGGATTTTTTGTAACTGCCCGAGCAGAATCAAATGAACCAACAGAATATGACCAACCACATCCTGTTCCGCTTGAGGACCGATGGGGAAATGATGTGCGCATAGGTGATATAGACTCTCTCTGTTGCGTTTCCCTTGACATACATAGACCAACTTCACATATCATGGCTGCGTGTTACTACTACTTCAGTAATCAAACCTCAATCAACATGTATTTTTCAACAAATAGAGGTGCATCGTGGATTTATAAAGCTAACCCATTTGTTGCAAATGGAATTCTGCCGAATCCGAAACTCAGCCTCACTACTACAGGTAATCATTACTATCTTGCCGCGAATAGTTGGACGCCACATGTGGTACGGTTTTTTAGATTTCGTGTATCTGATGGTGCACAGGTTAACTTTAATAACGGTGCTCAATATATAGACTTGGTCGTCACAAATCCCGTTGATACTATTAAAGAAATAGCACTGGTCAGCGACCACGACTTCGATGATCAATACCAGAATCTATTTGCTATAACTAAAAATGGCTCCTTAAAATATTTCTACAGTGACACTGCGGGTGTGAACTGGTATGAAATCTCAACCGGCGTTACAAATGCCAGTCGGGGGCTTGATGCCTGCACCAATGAAGGATATTCCAATTATTATGCCTTCGCCTCTTATATCAAGAACAATGACTATCTGCAAATTGATGGGTTTGACTATTACGGCAACCGAACCGGCCTTTCCACAATTTTTGCGGGTCCGAATTCGCGATTTACTTCGATTGGCGCATATCATGATACAGCAATAACGGTTTACGAAAGGAGTGGCTATGCAGTAGCATATTACATCCAGTATGGAGCATCCTATAATGGTGGCAATACCTGGTTTTATTACAATCTGACTGACACCACTACCGCTGCCTGTTGTCCTGATGTTGCCGCACGAGACAATGGTGGCGAAGGTATCGCATACGCCTATGGAACAAGTGGTAGCCGCAGATTCCGATATACCTGGTGCGATTATTATGGTTCCTGGACAACACCGGTGCAGTTTGGTGACTACCAACCACCAAACAATATAAAGCCCGCGATTGAATATCTTGGCAATGATATCTATGGTTGTATTTATGTGAGTTACTCTCCAATCTATGGTGCGGCATACTTTGACCGTAATGACTGGGCAGGAATTGCAGAGAATGAAATCTATAGTGCAAAATCGGATAAAATCAAGATTTCACCCAATCCTTCAAATGGCATAACAAACATTTCTTTTTCAATTAAGAAAACGGGAAATGTTAAACTTTCACTTTATGATATATCCGGTAGATTAGTAAGAACTATTGTAAACGAAAGAAAACATGCTGGCGCCCACGCAATAACGCTAAATGGAAAAGAACTGGCGGATGGTATCTACCTTGTTAAAATGGAAACACCTGAAGGAACATTAACAAAAACGATTGCTATAATTCAAAAATGAACAATACAACAAATTTTAGGTTTGTTAAATAACCGAGGTGGAATATGATTATCACCAAAATTACAAACTTGAGTTATATTTTCTTGTTAGTTTTCTTCGCCCTGAAAGTGCTGTTTGCTAACGGAGAAAATTGTGTTGAACATATTTATAAAACTCTGGAGCGAATGAATGATGAAGAAAGGAATAATTCCGAGATTAAGTTTCTATTTGAATCTGATGAATCGTATGGAACAAAGCTACTCATAAAAACCATTGAAGAACTCTGGAATAGTGGAAATTATGAATCAGCAATTAACCAATTTTCTAAAATCGAACCATTCATCACTACTAAAGACCTCGGATTAGAAATTCACTGGAAAGAACCAATAAAAACAAAATCGGATAATCGCTGGGCACAGGATGTAAGAATCGGAAACCGCGATTCGGTATATGCGGTAGCATTCGATGTTCATCGTGCTACCGGAAATTTGTTTGTAATCGCACTCTGTCGGGATGGTTCTAATTCAGGCTGGTCTGTTAATTACTCAACCAATGGTGGTTATACCTGGTATGAACGCTACTATTATACATATTCATATCGTATAAAGACATTGAGTGCGGCAATCGTTGCAAATCATTGCTATGTATGTTTCTCAAGACCCGCTGCCCAGAATCAGGCATATCTATACCGTTTCCGGGCAACCGATGCCCAGAGGGATAGTTTTAGTAATGGCTCGTACTATGTAGAGGTTTTTTCCGTAACATCACCGGATTCAATTGATGAAATAGTATTGATCGGTGACCAGGACGACACAAATACCAGACTCTATTGTGGGGCGATCATAAACGACGGAGTTTTGCGCCTGCTCTGGGATGACCCTGAGGCAATATCCTGGAGTTCAATTGCCACCGGTATCGCTGATGCTGACCGTGGTATTGATATCTGCAAGAATGTTGGTTTCTCTCATTACTGGATGCTTATCTCATACATAGATTTTAACCACCGACTCAGAATTTACGGATTAGGCTATGGCTTATTTGAGTCCATCTCTAACAATGAACTGATTATAAATTCGGGAGGTAAAGATGAATAGAATTGCGATAATAATTATGTCAATCATTAGCATTAACTCTGGTGAGGTGATAAAGATTAAAGACAACTGGGGAAGGTATCCACTATTCAACTTAATCAAAGAGACTCCCCAGGGGGTTGAGATAATCTTCAGTATGCATGAAATGGTGATAGAAGAAAAAGAGGTTGATGGTGTAATAACTAAAACATTTAGTGTGCCAGGATTCTTTTTACCAAATAAAGAAGGCGCACCTAATATTCTCGGAACTGGAAGATATATCGCAATACCAGAAGGTTCTACTCCAAAATTGACCATCCTTGAAACACGAACCGACACATTTTATAATATTGAAGTGACACCAGCGCCTAATATCCCTATGGATAGTGATAATAAACCAATGCGTTATGTCAAAGATATGAATATCTATAGCAAAAATGAGTATTACCCGAATAGTCCGGTCTGCCTCTCCCCTATTCGGGAGATCAGAGGGGTTGATGTTGTATTACTTGGTGTTACACCATTTCAGTATAACCCGGTGACAAAAGATTTGATTGTATATAAAGACATCAAAATAAAGATTGATTTTATCGGTGGCACAGGACATTTTGGCGAAGACCGTCTTCGCAGCAGATTCTGGGAGCCCATACTTGAAAATCATATTCTGAATTATAATTCACTGCCAAAGATTGATTTCTATTCACCCGAAAGAATTAATAGCCGTGCTGGTTATGAATATATCATAATTGTTCCCAACGATGCAACATTTGAAGCCTGGGCAGATACAATAAAGAGATGGCGTAAACTCCAGGGCATATCTACTGAAGTGTATACCCTGAGCGAAGTCGGCGGTTCTGATTCGGCAAGCATTAAAAATTTTCTGCGGAATGCCTATAACACCTGGAATCCAGCGCCAGTTGCGGTCTTGTTTTTATCTGATTATCCATCGTCTGGAAGGGTATATGGAATAACATCACCGAGTTTTGCTCTTCCACCCTACCCTGATGGTGTCTCTGATAACTGGTATGTAGATTTCAATAATGATACATTGCCTGAATTGCACATTGGCCGTATCTGTGCCCAGAATAATGCCCAATTGGATACAATAATACATAAATTTCTTAATTATGAACGAAATCCACCAACTTCTACAAATTTCTATAATAACCCCCTTGTCGCCTGTTCCTGGGAAACAGACCGATGGTTCCAACTGTGTTCTGAGGTAATTCGAGGATTTTTTATCCACAATCTTGGCAAATCACCAAATCGCCAATATACAGTTTCGGGTGGTTCGCCGAGTATAGGTTGTGCTTGGTCAACTGCGACAAACACACGTTCAGTTGTTCAATACTGGTATAATGTCGGATGGCTTGATGACACGCTAAATCAGCACGATTCAACCTGGTGGAGCAATGGCAATAATATCGGAATAAGAAATGCAATAAATTCCGGTGCATTTCTGGTTCAACACCGCGACCATGGTTATGAATTCGGGTGGCAACATCCTTCTTTTACAAACAGTGACCTTGATGGTCTTACAAACCAACTTCCCCCTTTTGTTTATTCAACAAATTGTTTGACCGGGCGCTATCAGTGGAGTTATGAGTGCTTTTCTGAAAAATTCCATCGTAGAAAGTGTGGCGCATTGGGTGTTAATTGTGCTTCTACAGTAAGCCCATCATTCTGCAATGACGCATATATCTGGGGAATCTATGATTGTCTCTGGCCACAGTTTGACCCTGGTTATCCAACATTTGGTAGGATAATCGGTTCAAGTGACCTGAGACCTTGTCTGGCAATGACCTCGGGGAAATATTATCTCTCTGCCTCATCCTGGCCTGGAAACCCACAAAGCAAAAGCCTTGTCTGGCGTGAATTTCACCATTTCGGTGATTGTTTTATTACACTCTATTCAAGAACGCCATTACGTCTGACTGTAAACCATCCAATGACAATTGAACCGGGTCAGACATATTTCACAGTTACTGCAACGAGTGGGTCAGTGATTGCACTAACTGCCAATGGAGAGATTATTGGTGCGGCACTTGCTACGGGTGCACCAGTAAACATTCCGATTACCCCACAGTATTCAGGCACGGTCGTAATAACTGTGACCAAGGCGAATTATTACCGTTACAGTGCTAACATAAAAGTATTGAGTTTATCTGCTGGTGCAAATTCACAATTCACTGCAATCGGTGCCTATAAAGATACAATCCTGGTTGTTTTTGAATGCACCGGTGCTGCGGTCCCTTATTACTGCAAATATGAAACTTCTTATGATGGTGGTGCATCCTGGTACTGGGGAATTCCGGGTGGAGAAGATACAACCATTTCTGCTTGCTGCCCTGATATAACTGCGAAGATGAATGGAGGTCAGGCAATAATCTATGCTTATGGAGACGGTTCAAGCTGCAGATTCCGTTATACCTGGCGTGATTATTACGGTTCCTGGTCAACACCCGTGCAATTTGGTGATTATCGTCCAAGAAACGCTGTAAAACCATCAATTGAATACCTAGGCAATGGAGTTTATGGAAGTGTCTATGTGAGTTATTCACCGGTCTATGGCGGAGTTTATTTTGACCGAAATGATTGGCAGATTGGAATAGGTGAAAATGAATCAGAACAATCCAAAAATATTTCGTTCATTATTACACCCAATCCCAGTTCTGAATGGGCATCTCTTACATATACGAATAAAGAAGAAGACAGAATCAAAATTTCGCTTTACGATATAACTGGACGGTTGATAAAGAATGTAATCGATGAGGTTATTCCGGCTGGAAAACATACCATTAAATTAATGAACAATGAATTGCCAAGCGGTATCTATTTTGTGCGATTGGAATCTTCGGAAACGACCATTAGCAAAATAATGACGATTATCAGGTAGTAAATTCGCAAAGCGTGTAGTGGCCGAGTTTACTCGGTTTTTTAGATATCTGCAGACCGAGGTCTGCCACTACAATCAATCATTTTTCCTGTAGTGGTTGAGCTCGCTCAACCTTGATTCTTGCAGAGTAAACTCTGCCCCTACAGAATCCGATGCAGATCAAGTAATGTCATTACGAATCTATTTACCCTAAAGAAAGCACCCAATAAAAATGGAGAAGGCATAGTTTTTATTTTTCTTGACAAATTAATATAAATTTGTATAATAATACAGGCAAAAATGATGTTCTCCAATAAAAGTAAAAATTTTTCAGAACTTCCTTTTATTGGCAGAAACAACGAGTTAAAAATTTTGCAGGAAAATCTGCAATCGGCTTTTAATTACCAGGGAAAATGTGTTGTTATTAGTGGTGAGCCCGGTATTGGCAAAACCAGATTGGTGGTGGAATTTTTAAAAAACATTCAGTATGCCCCGATTACTTTTAATATCGTATTACAACCCCGAACTTCGGCAAATTTATTATTCACGGAAATTATAAATAATTACCTAAATAGAGCAGGACGTCAAATAAGGGAAATCGTCCAGGTTATTGGTCGGGAAATTTATAATAATTATTCGGAGGTGATACCTTCATTAAAAGTTTATTTTCCGTATGAACCTGTGTCTAAAAAAACTGATTTCTCAGAAATGTCTCACCATTTCATCGAATTCATAGAAAAACTTTCCCGATTCTCTTTCATTATTTTTATTTTAGAAGAAATTCAAAATGCTGAAGAAGATGTCTTTATTTTATTGAATCAACTCATAAATCGTTTGGATGGGTTGCCAATTTTAATGATCTTGACTTCAGACAATGCTAAAATTATATATAAATTACAATCAAAAAATCTAATAAAAATTACGCTCGGAAATATTGGTAAAGATGAGATATTACATTTAAATGAAATCATTTTTGCCAACAATTTAGAAGGGAAATTTTTTGATTGGCTGTTTACTCGAACAGACGGTAATCCCCTCTTTCTTAAAGAATATTTGTTGACCCTCTTAGAAAAGGGTGTTATTTATTATAATGAGTTAGAAGAAAGATGGTGCACCATACCAAATTACGAAAAAATACCAGTTTTTAAAGGTATACCCGATATTTTGAAAATAAGATTTGCAGGATTGAGTAAAAAACAGATTGAATTTCTTGAGACTGCTTCTGTTGTTGGCGAACGATTTAATTCGTCCATTTTAAAATTGAAGATTAATCTTTTAAATGACCTAACACGCAGGGGTCTCATAAGAAAAGAGCAAGAAAATTATGTTTTCAGTCATCCTATTATCAGAGAGGTAATTTATGACAATATTCCTGAAAATAGAAAACTCACTTTACATAAAAAAATGGGCGAATTTTTTGCGAAGAAAAATGACAAATATAATGCGCTGTTACATTTTGATAAAGCAGGAATTTACAAAGTTTGGATGGTAGATTATCTGTTGCACAATGCTAAAATTTCTGAAAACTTAAGAGATTTCACACGCGCGGGAAAATTTTTAGGGCAGGGCTTAAATATTGCAGAAAAGATAAAAAAATTTTCAATCAAAAAATTATTGGATATTATCGCACATTACTCTCATATTAAACTAAAAATCGGTATATACAATGATGCCATAGAATTGGCAGAAAAATATTTAAAACTCTACAAGGATGCAAAAATACCAGTAAAAAGACGGTTCTTAGAAGTATATTCAATTCTTATCAATGGATTGGTCCGAGCAGGAAAATATAATGAAGCAATAAGGAGATCCGATGAAATATTAGCCCAAATAAAGAAATTAAAATTGGATGCCTATAGTGATTTAGTTTTTGATATTATGACCAATAAGGCGTTTGCGTTAAAGTATCTTGGTGAGTTAGATAGTGCACTTGACATAGGACTTACATTGAAAAACAAAATAGAGAAAAAAACTCCTCTTATTTCGCAATACTATATCTACAATCTTTTAGGCTCAATCTTTAACACTCGTAGTGAATATAATAAGGCGATTGAATACCGGATGCTGGCCTTACAGATTGCAGAAAAGATAGGTAGTCCTTCTCTCGTCGCATCAGCCCAAGGAAATCTTGGAATTTCTTATATCAATAATTGTGATTTTGAAGAAGGTGTAAAATATCTGCTGCAACATCGGAACTATAGTATTAAGAGTGGAATGATTAGGGAACAGATAATGGCTTGTCTTAATCTTGGTGCCTGCTATCTATTCCAGGGGTATTTTAATCAAGCGGTTGAAGAATTCCAAAAAGGTATTAAATTATGCCAGGAGACAAATAACCAATCAGACCTAATCTGGTTATTAAAATATTACAGTATTGCTTTGTTTTTTATAGGCGAATACGAACGGGCATTAAAGCTATTTAAGGAAGGCATTGAACTTGCTAAAGGAATGCATAATCAGAACCTCCAATTTACCCTGATGGTATACGAAGGTTTAATTCTGTCAGTTCTTAACAAGGTAGATGAAATAAAAACATTATTTGAAGATATTAAAAAGGTATTCGGTAAAAAATATAATGAACATCCACTCTATTATTTAATCGCGGGTATTGCTTGCTTAAATAACAAAAAAGAAACCAGAAATGCATTAATAAAAAAATCATTAATCCTTGCCGAAGAGCAAAAAGATTATTCGGAATTAGTCTTTATGTTATATTTCTGCTCTAAATTGTTAAAAAATAATCCTTATAGAAGGGAGCACTTGAGAAAATTGAAATTTATTGTCCAAAAATTTAAAATGTTGGGCTGGGTGGGAAAATTAGAACCTGATACTAAAAAGATAAACCCACCGATTTTGAGAATATTTACATTCGGCCGGATGGATATTCAAAAATTAAATTCGGAGGATCTCTCTATAAAACTTCTAAACTGGCAGAAATTGAGAGATTTCTTTTCTATTTTATTAATATCAAAAATTGAAGGAAAAAGATTAACCCGGGACGAAATCGGAATATTCTTGTGGCCTGAATTTTCTAAAAAGCAGGTTACAAACAACTTTCATGTATATCTTTCTGAGTTAAAGAAAATAATAGGAAAGGATTACTTTTGTTATGAAGATGGTGTTTATTTCCTTGATAATGTATGGATTGATGCAATTGAGTTTTCTGGCTTGTTAAATGATGCTAAAATTTTATATTCGCAGGGTAAGATTCACATTGCCGAAGAGAAATTAAAGGATGCATTAAAACTTTATAAAGGCACCTTTCTTGAGGATTGTTATGGACGATGGGTTGAAGAACTACGCGAAAAGATAAATCGCCAATATCGCCAGGCGCTCTTTTTATTATCCGAAATCTATCTAAAAAAGCTGAAATTTGAAGAGGTAATTGAAAATCTACAAAAAGTTTTAATTTTAGACCCGCTTGATGAGGAGGCACATAGGTTTTTAATGAAGACATATCTTCTCAACAATGAAAAATCGAAGGCAATAGAGCAATATAAGAAATGCGCGGATCTTTTTAAAAGAGAGTATAACTGTCAACCTTCAGAAGAAACAATAAAACTATATGAAGAGATTAAAGGAAAATGACTAATAGACTTCCTAATAGGTTATAAATATAATATTAAGTGAAGAAAAATGGAATTTATATCTGTCCAAGGTGTGGGTTTTCAACGGTTGATAAGCATGAACGGTTCTGTCCGAGTTGCAAAACCAGGTTGATAGATTCCTGCCCCCATTGTGGTTCTTCTATCCGACATCCGATGGCGCAGTTCTGTCCGGTATGTGGAAAAAAGTATATTGCAAAGAAAAAATGAACAAGTTTTTTAAGAAAGGAGGTGTGATTACAAGGAGAAATAAAATAATATATCTCCATTTGTTTAGGTTGTCTTTCAGCCAAAGGCTGAAAAGTGAATAAGTAGAAATAAAGAAAGGAGAAAAAAATGAAAAGAACAATTAAGGCATTAGTGTTATTTGTAATATTGTTGGCGCCGCTTTTTGCGGTAGAAAAAGATGATAATGTTATCATAGTGCCTACCGGCTGGACAAGCGAAAAGAATGCCCTTGCAAAAGAATGGCAAGGTATGTCAATAAATGAAAAACAGTCTACACTCACGGATCTTCAGCGGAGGTTTAATAACCTGTTACCCAGATTACCCGAAGATGTTTATTCTGCTGAAGAAAATGAATATGTTGGATACAGAATTAGGCTCCAAAAACTGTGGCAAAAACTACAATCGCAACCAACCGATTGGAATTATGCTGAATTCACCTATATCTTGAACGAGGCAGAAAACTATATTAAATATTTAGAAAGAGAAAAAACACTTCCAAAGAACGAATATGAAGAAAGTGGCAGTAATTTTAATAACCCAAAATGGTTTGACCGTGATGATAATAGACAGGGAACAGGCTGGGACATGGGTTATGTTGATCTAAGTCTTGTAGATCACATCACTCCATCAGTCGCCTCTTTCAACAATTATGTATTCGTAACCGCTTCCAACTCAACTTCAGAGATTGGTAATGATACAATGTTTCTTTGGCGTTCAACAGACTACGGAAATACTTGGAGTTTATGGCATTCATATGGTTCGACAACTGCTGATCGTATTGTTTTTGACGTGGTGATCGACCCTGGGAATCAGTATTTGTATGAAGCCTATACATATATTTCATCGATTACTTCAGGTGATATATGGGTCAGACGTTTTAGCAACTTGAATGATTCTTCACAAACTATGATCTCCAATGTAGAAAACACAAGCGATTTTTGTATACAACCACACCTCAGTGTTGAACATATTTGGAGTGAGCATCGTATCTGCTGCATTTACCATAATTATACCACGGGTAATGTGGTAATTGCACAATCTACGGATCAGGGGCAGAATTGGTCAACTGTTTATACTTCCTCATGGACATCAAGCGTGTATGCAATACCCAAAGGTGCCCAAGGTGCTGCTTCCCAATCAACCGATAAATTTGTATTCGTTGCCAGAAAGTCTAATAATTCACTTGTCATCTTGGAAAGCATCTCAGGTGCACCAGGTTCCTGGATAGAGACCGAATATGTGCATTCGCAAAGTATTGACGCTATTGATGTGTCAGCATCTCATAACTATAATCGGCCAAGTGTTGTTGTTGCATTCGGATATCCTTGGACATCAACTGATTATAATGTTAGAATACTGTTCCGGATGGCAAGCGGTGGAAATTTTATATCACAATTAGTTGATGGTGATGTCGTTATGACGAAAACTCCGGTAATATCCTGTGATGGTGAGTATGCGGGTAATAACACCGGACCAGATTATTATCACTTGTCTTACTATAAAGACCATAATGGAGACAACTATTATATTCCTTTTGCTTTACGAACTCTCAATGATTCTACAGCCCTTGCTAACATGTCCAAATATGATCCCAATTACTTTGAAGTTGTCGGTGCAAATGTAATAGATACCTTAGTTTCTTCTTTCGACTTTGGCAGGCCTTATGGTTTTTATCAAATAGATATGACAACGATGTGGAATGCTACACACAATCAATGGTTCCCAGCCATTGTATGGATGCGATATTATACCTACTCCAGCGATGCTGACCCAAGATTATCATTCCCGGATGAGAATTATGGAATCTGGGAGCACAAAGAAAAACCTACTGCGCGGATAGATGTGGCCCTCTCCCCCAATCCCTCAAATGGGTCTGCAAAAGTTTCATATACCACAAAGAATCCGGGCATTGTGAAGGTATCTATTTATAATGCAAGTGGCAGATTGGTTGACAATATTGTGAACGAGTCTAAATCAGCAGGCACATATACACTCAACTTAAACAATCAGGAACTTCCCAATGGTATTTACTTTGTGCGGGTTGAAACACCTGAAGGAACTGCGACCAAGACGATGACGATAGTGCGGTAAATCCAGCAAATGGTAGGAGCGGCTTAAAGCCGCGATAAACAAAAGGGGTGGCAAAAGCCGCCCCTTTTTAAGTTGATAATGCAAACCTGAAGGTTTGCCCTACATTACAAGAAATTCCTTAACAGTTCATCAATAATCCAATCGGATTTTATTCCTTCTGCTTCAGCAGCAAAATTTGTAATTATCCGGTGTCTTAAGACTGGATGGCATACATAACGCACATCTTCAAGGTTGGGTGAAAACCTGCCATCCATTGCTGCCCGTGCCTTCGCCCCAAGTATTAAGTATTGTGATGCCCTTGGTCCTGCTCCCCAGGCAACATATTTTTTTACCATTTCTGGAGCATTATTGTTTTCGGGACGAGTCATCTCAACAAGCTCTACAGTTCTTTCAATCAATTCATCCGATACCGGTATCCGGCGTATAATCTGTTGTAAATCAGTAAAATCAGCCGCATTAATAACTTTTTTCAAGTCGGCTTTATATGCCGAGGTGGTGGTCTTTACAATCTCAATCTCTTCTTTCCGACTGGGATAGGTGATATTTATTGTGAACATAAAACGGTCAAGTTGTGCCTCGGGTAACGGATAAGTTCCTTCTTGTTCAATCGGATTTTGGGTAGCAAGAACAAAGAAAGGTATCGGTAGAGGATAAGTCTGCCCACCATAAGTGACTTTGTACTCCTGCATCGCTTGTAACAGAGCCGACTGGGTCTTGGGAGGAGCGCGATTTATCTCATCAGCCAGAACTACGTTGGCAAATATAGGTCCTTTGACGAAGCGAAAATTCCTTTTTCCCGTGGTCCGGTCTTCTTCAATTACTTCGGTTCCGGTTATATCCGAAGGCATCAAATCCGGTGTAAACTGGATACGATTAAAAGTAAGGTCGACGATCTGAGCAATGGTGTTTACGAGCATTGTCTTAGCTAGACCCGGTACGCCGATTATCAAAGAATGTCCATTACAGAATAAAGAGATTAAAACCTGTTCAATGACCGATTTTTGTCCAATAATAACCTTACTGAGTTCCTGTTCTATTTTTACTACATATTCGTGGATCTTTTGAATAGCCTTGACGCCGTTGGTTGTGGTCATTTTAATCACTCATACCGATCGACGAATTGACACTTACCCTCATAAAAATCTTTGCGCCGGGCTTCCAGCAAGTCTTCAGGATTGCCTCGAAATCGAGCTGCCGATTGAATTTTGGTCTTGTGGTTGATATTTCTAAGATTGACAACAAAGTCCTCCCAGTTGAGATCACGTAAAAGGTGGTGATCAATGACGAAGTCCTTTATTTGGGTACTGCTGATAATCTTTTTTAAATAATTCAATGCACATTCCATGTCCGTTTTTTTGTAATGGGAACCCACCAGATAAGTTGATGGTCCATCCAGAAACAAAATCTCTGGATCATTTTTTATGATGAAATTAACCGGTTCTTCAACCAGCGGTCCCTGGATATCAGAGCTGAAGACAAACCGCGTATTTTCTTCGATTAATACCATCAAAACATAACCCAGACGATTATTCTGGCCGTGATAGACCGGTGGAGAAAATGTGATTTTCGTCTGGCCAAAATTAAACGATCTGCCATCCGCGACTACAATTGAGCGGACTTTACCCTCTATTTGACTTAAGAAAAAAGCTGCCCGGTTTTTCTGGCTTTCATTAATAAATTCATGGGGATTTTTGATAAAGATCTCTTTTTCTTTAAATAATTCCGGTTCATTGGGATTATGGTGATCATAATGGTAATGCGTGATAATAATTATATCTGCCAGACACGCCCATTTTTTGATGTCCTCCCATAATTTTCTATGTCGATCAATTTCAACCTTATGTGGTGGCAAGGAAAAACGGTCCGGTGACAATGAAACTGCGGGATCAATGAATATCTTAACATCTTTTGTCTCAATAAAAGTCGCCATGCTCCGAGCGCCTAAGGAATCAAAGGCAATAGGTAAAACTTTCATATTAGAAGTATTAAATCAATAATACATGGATTCCAATAGCATTTGATTTCATGGCTTTAAATTTGCCGAAGACTCTTTTCATATTCTTTAATTAGATTTAGCCGCCGCTCGTGCCTCCCACCCTCAAACTTAGTGTTGAAAAAAGTTTCAATAATAGGTTGCCATTGTCGTTTATATTTAATTGTCCGGGCCGGCAAGACAAGAATATTCGCATCATTATGAGCCCGAGCATAATAGGCGAGTTCCCGATCGGTACAGATCGCAGCTCTTATTCCGGGGACCTTGTTTGCAGTTATTGCCATTCCTTGGCCACTAAAACAGATGATAATGCCATATTTTATTCTTTTTTTTGCTACGGCACGAGCAACATTGAGCGCGATGGTAGGATAATCTACAGGCTCCACGGAATTAGTACCATAATCGATTACACGGTGGTTTTGGGCAATAAGAAAATCCTTTATTTTGGACTTCAAACGCACACCGCGATGGTCAGCACCCACGCCGATCTTCATAGATATATCTTATTATCAAACAACCTTGGTAAGCCAGTTATGTTTATCTTCTATTCGTCCTTCAATAATATCAAAAAAGTATTTCTGAATTTTTCGGGTAATTGGTCCAGCTTTACCTTCACCAATGGTTATTTTATCAATACTCCGGATGGGAGTAACCTCAGCCGCGGAACCGGTAAAGAATACTTCATCAGCAAGATAGAGAAACTCCCGATTCAACATCTCTTGAACAAGCGGGATGCCGAGGTCTTTACATAATTGAATCACGGTATCCCGAGTTATCCCAGGTAAGATACAAGCATGGAGGGGTGGGGTATAAACGACTCCATTTTTGACAGCAAAGATATTTTCTCCTGATCCTTCACTCACATAGCCGGCATTATCAAGGGCAATACCTTCAACGAAGCCATAGACAAGCGCCTCCATTTTTATCAACTGGGAATTCATATAATTGGCGCTGCATTTTGCCATTGCCGGAAATGTATTGGGTGCCATTCTATTCCAGGAGGAAATCATTACATCAATGCCATTTTCCAGCGCATCCGCACCTAAATATTTTCCCCATTGAAGTGTAGCAATTGCTACACAGACCGGGCAGGGAAAAGGATTAACTCCGAGTTCGTTATAACCACGATAGACGATAGGTCTGACATATGCGGATTTCAACCCATTCTTTTTTATCAACTCAATGATTGCATTATTTATCTGTTCTTTGGTAAAAGGTATTTCCATACGATATATTTTTGCCGAATTGAACAATCGCTCAGTATGTTCTTTTAAGCGAAATAATACAGAACCATTAGGCGTATCATAGCAACGCAATCCTTCAAAAACCCCGGTACCATAATGAATTACATGGGACAAAATATGAATTTTAGCATCGTCCCACTTAACAAAATTTCCATCCATCCAAATATATTCGGATTTAGGCATTGCCATGGTTAAACCTCCTGTTTTGCATAACTTTATTAACTATAGTCAATTTTTCTCAAAAGTCAATATTCCCACAGCTTTTGATATAAATTTTTATATTCCTTAGCTGAATTATTCCAAGAAAAATCATATTTCATACAGTTCTCTGAAAGTTGCGCAAAAATTGTCTCCTGGCAGTATATGGTGTGCGCATACTTTAACGTATCCAACATACTCTCCGGCGAGTAAGTGTCAAAAACAAAACCGTTGCCGGCAAGGGTTACCGGATCAAATGCAAAAACTGTATCCGCAAGTCCTCCGGTTTTATGCACAATCGGTACTGTGCCGTATCTTAAACTAATCATCTGCCCGAGGCCGCATGGTTCATATTTTGAAGGCATCAAAAAGAAATCGCTGCCCGCATATATTCGATGGGCTAATTTTTCATCAAATTTAATATTTACTGAAATTTGACCCGGATAGGAATTGGCAAATTTCTTAAGTTTTTCACAATAGAACTCCTCTCCGAATCCTAGCAAAACAAAGCAGTAATTGAGTGTTAAGATATCATCAAGAACTTTTATCAGGATATCAAAGCCCTTCTGTCCAGCGATCCTTGATACCATCCCCAATAAAGGCCTTCGCGCATCAAGCAATAGTTCGCTGGTCAATGCTGATTTGTTTTTCTTCTTGCCCGCATAATTGGTGTAGGGTTCATATATCAACGGATCGTTTTCCGGATTCCATATTCGATAATCAATACCATTAAGGATACCATAAAGCTTGTCGCGGTATTTAGTTAAAACCCCTTCCAACCCGAATCCATATTCTGGAGTCTGAATTTGTCGAGCATAGGTGGGTGAAACCGTGGTGACTGCGTCAGCATAAATAATTCCTGCTTTGAGAAAATTGATGTCCCCGTAAAATTCAATACCCTCTGGGGTGAAATAATCCCATTCAATATTCAGTGCGGGAAACTTTTCGACAGGAAAGCGGCCCTGATATCCAAGATTGTGAATTGTAAAAACCGTTTTGATATTCAATCCATATTTTTTGATATATAAAGGTATCAACCCTGTCTGCCAATCATGGCAGTGGACAACATCAAATTTTACTTCTTTTAACAGGCATACCACCGCTTGGGCAAAAAGAGTGAAACGCTCAAAATTGTCTGGATAATCCCCGGCAGATGTGCCGTAAAGACCTTCGCGCTGGAAATACGCTGGATAATCAACAAAATATGCTTTCCCATCGCTGAATATGGCAATTTTTTTTCTACCTCCAAAATCAACCTCCACATCCATAATTTTTTCTCCCATAATTCCTTGGTATCGAGGTAAAATGAGAGAAACTTGGAGACCTAAATTAGTTAAGTATACCGGAAGTGCCCCACAAACATCCGCCAGGCCTCCGGTTTTAGCATATGGTACTGCCTCAGGAGTGACAAAAGCAATTTTCATCTATCTCCGTTCTTTCATTGTTTAATCACATGATATTTTTCAAATACGCCGCGGATTCTTCAGGAGCCGTAGGATTTATGTAAAAACCAGTCCCCCATTCAAAACCTGCAATCCGGGTGAGTACTGGTATGATTTCTATATGGTAATGATAGAATTCAATACCTTTAAGAGTGATAGGAGTAGTATGGATAATGAAGTTATAAGGTGGGGTATTCAGTGCCTTTTTCAGTCGAATCAAGCAATCTTTTAATATCTTTGCGAGGTCATATAACCCATTACCATCAGTGTCTTCAAAATTAGAAATATGCTGACGCGGAATTATCCAGATTTCAAATGGAAAACGCGGAGCAAAAGGGCAGATGGCAATAAAATTATTATTTTCAGAGACCATTCTTTTGCTGACTTTAGTTTCCTGGGCTATGATATCACAGAAAATACAACGATCCCGATACTCAAAATATCTTTTCGCTCCATCCATCTCTTCAATTACCCTCTTGGGAATGATTGGAGTGGCAATCAGTTGAGAATGACTATGTTCAAGCGAGGCTCCTGCTACTGCCCCAAAGTTTTTAAAGATCATGACATAACGAAGCCGAGAATCCTTTTTTAGATCGATTATTCGTTTCTGATAAGTATCCACAAGATTATAGACCGCTTCTTCTGGCAAATCAGCGAGGTCGTATTGATGGTCATTCGTTTCGATTATCACCTCATGGGCACCGATGCCATTCATCTTATCATATATTCCCTCACCTTTTCGATTAAGCTCGCCTTCGATGCGGAGGGCGGGGAACTTGTTAGGAATAACTCTAAGACTCCAACCCGGTGTGTTGGGCAAAGTGCCGTTATTCCGTATCGCATATATCTCAGGGGGTGTGGCTGATTCGTTGCCAGGGCAGAATGGACATTCTTGAGGACTGATTTTTTTTTCTTCGGGCTCAAACTTAAAATCTTTGGGTCTTTTTGCCCGTTCCGTGGAGATGATAACCCAGCGCCCTAAAACCGGGTCTTTTCTTAATTCGGGCATTTATTCTTTAGGTTGTGTTTCGGTATTTTCGGGTTTCGCTTCTTCGGGTACCGGTTCGGGCAGCATAATCTTGATATCCGCTTCATTCTTGATTTTAGCAAGATAATCGTCAGCAATCTTACGCTGTTTTTCGCGCAATAGATTCATTTCAATCGAGGCTTTTACCTCTTCGAATGTCCGATAACGAGCTGGGTTATGTTCAATTTTGGTGAGAATTGTCCAGTTTGAATCACCTACTAAAAATACCTTGCTCAGCTCTCCAATTTTTAATTTCCATGCAACTTCTTCAAACTCCTTAGGTCTTGAGCCTCGCTTTAAGGGACCGGTATCCCCGCCTCGGGACTTATTGTAGGCGGTAGAGTAAGTTTTAGCCAAAGAATCAAACATGGTGAAATCTTTAATTTTTGCTCTCTTACTTAGAAATGGAATAAATGATTTCTTTTCTCCGTAGTATTTTGCAAGTTCACTGCGAATCCTTTCAGCTTCTTCTTTTTTGTGGACGACAATCTCTTTACACCTTATCGTCTCAAGTATTTTCATCTCTTCTTTATGTTGTTGATAATAATCTGCCACCTCCTGAGAATCAACTTTAGCATTTTCGATAACCATCTTGGTATAAAGCGCTTGTTCCAAAGCGCGTTTCATACCCTCCTGGTATTTGGTGATAAAACCATCGTTAAGATAGTACTTATTCCGCTCGGCAAGTTCCAATTTCAGTTCCTCTTCAATCAATGACTCCAAAACTTTTTCAAACTCCTCTGGTTGGGAGATATCAAGCCGGGCAAACATTGGTTGTGAGGAGTTTTTGGTTTCCACATCTTGGAATTTGATAGGCCGATTGTTAACCAGTGCAACAATTCTCGTAGATGATTTCTGGGTGGAATCGGTGATAATACTATCTTTGAATATTTCAATCTTTGCTTTGGCCTTAAGATCTTTTAAAAATTTTTCTTCTTGTTTTTGGATTTTTTCCGCCCGCACCGCGGCTTCCACCTGGGTTTTTACCTCATCATAAGCACGCCACCTCTCGGGTTTGCGTTCGTATACCAAATAGATCCCGAATTTATTCTCGAACTTAACTATATCCGAGATGGTATTTAATTTAATACTAAACAGCACATCTTCCACCTCTTTAGGTTTGGTTCCCGGAATCACAATACCCATCTCGCCTCCCCCCCCTTTGGTGGGTGCAGTTGAATAAAGTTTTGCGAGGGTGTCAAAACTTTGTTGGTCCTTCAAAAGCGAATCTCGAATAAGAACGGCAAGACTTTCGGATTCTACAACAATTTCTTTTCCTCTTACTTCTTTGGAGAGTTTATAAAAATGTTTATTCTTCTTGTAATAATTACGCATTTCTTTTTCCGTAGGAATCGCTTTGGCTAATACATTTATCGCTCTCACTTCGTCAAGCAGGGCACTGACCCTTGTTTGTTTTAGCGCGTTTTTGTATTCCTTAGTTGCTTTTACATTATTCTTGATTGCTTGAACATAAAGAAGACGTTCCAGTATCATCTGGTCAAGCGTCCCTTTTTCATCTTTTTTGGCAAAAGGCGATTGTTTTGCCATTCTTTCATCAAGTTCCAGACGCGTAATCCGGTAGCCATCAACGACTGCCACGGTATCCTGATAATTCTTTTTAAAGCAACGTTCTACACCGGAAAGCGCAAATGAATCAAGGGGTGGATTCCGATAACGAGTCGCTACTATTTCATAGGTACGGGCTGCATTTAGATAATCTTCAAGGGTCTCCAATACCAAACCCAATCGATAATATACCCACCCGTCTTTCTGGGGATATTTGTCAATAATATTTTGATAGACCTGTTTGGCTTTTATTGGTTCGTCAAGTTTGTCAAAATAAAGGTCTCCTAATTCTAAATACCACTTAAAATCAGAGCTTTTTTCCATCATCTTTTTGCAATATTCTTCTGCCGCTTCATATTCTTCTCTCATTACCAAATTAATATATTCCTGCGGCAGAAAACTAATAACCCAAATAGTTAATATTGTAACCATTTAACCTCCTTTCAAACATAGAGTATAATCAAAATTCCAAATTCGTCAAGGTTTAGGTATTAGGATAGATGATTGCCATATCTTTAAAATGAGCCTCAATCCTATCAAGGGTATATTCAAGATCCGATTTTGAATGCTCAATGGAAAGGATAAACCGTAATCTTTCTCTATTGACACTGGCAATTATCCCGTCGGCAAAGAGTCGTTGCCTCAATAATTCTGCTTCTTGGTTATTGTTTAAAATAAGGACCACCACCGGAGTTTCGCTAAGTGTCCTTAAACCAATCTGTTTCAAACGGTTTATGAAAAACCGGCTATTTGCCCACATCCTGGAAAAATCGTTCCGGTTTTTGGATTCATTTTTTAACATCTCAATACTTGCGATATTCACTGCGAGCATAAATTTCGGAACTGGCATGAACATGTCGTTTGTATGTTCAATTATTTTGTTAATCAAATATTTTTTAGCTCCGATATATGCGCCATAACCTCCTAGATGCCGACTGAAGCTACCAAGCTCGATATTTACTTCATCATAAAGATTATAAAGGTCCATTATGCCCCGACCATCCCGCCCAAGAAGACCAAAAGAATTTATTTCGTTAGCAATCACCGTAGCCTGATTTTCCTTGGCAACCTTCAAAATATCACTAACAGGAGCAGCATAACCTAACCATTCATAAAGACCGTCTATGATCACCACTTTTTCCGAATGTACAGCTAAAAGTTTAGCAAAACTCTCCATATCTTTATGGTTATAATACTCTACATTTCGATATTTGAGAAGCGCATTCAGCTGAGGAGAAGTTTCGGCATCAAGAAAAAATGTAACTTTTGAACTAAAAATTGAGCTGATTGCATAAACTGCCGATATTTCATCAGAAAAAATACATATTGAATCCAGTTTTTTAAAATCAATCATCACCTTTTTCAAGGCATCAAGATAACCGTCAGGATCTCGAATGTCTACAATATTTCGATTGTTAAAATTAAGTTTTGCATTTTCGATTAAGTATTCATTATTACGGCGATTAAAACAATCTGCTAAAGAAAAATTTAAATATTTTTTATTGTTATAAACAAATACAGGTTCGGATGGTAAAAAGATTATTGGTTTTTCTTCTTCTGCAAAGAGATTTACTTGATAGGGTTTCATCCAATGTTCCTACCGCAACATTTTTTATATTTCTTTCCGCTTCCGCATGGACATGGATCGTTCCTTCCTACTTTTTGCATTCGAACCTGAGTTTGGGGTTTAATCATTTCAACCTTTGCATCATTTTCGCTATCAAGAGTGGGTTTGTACTCAACAGTTACGAGAGGTTTCCGCGTTACCGGTTTGGGAGTTGCACGGAAAACAATCCCAGAAACATCGCGAGCGATTTCATTTAAAAGTTCATCAAACATCTTAAATGATTCTTGTTTATATTCTACCAATGGATCTTTTTGAGCATAACTCCGCCAGCTGATCCCTTCGCGTAAGGCATCAAGTGCATAGAGATGTTCGCGCCAGCGATTATCTATGGTAAGGAGCAGAATTGATTTCAACATCTCCTTAAACATTACCGGTTCATAGTACTGGCGCCGCTGGTAATACGCCTCTTTTGCTTTTTCCAAAAGTCTATCAAATAATTCGGTTTGTTTTATTTTTGCCTGCTCGTCTTTACTCAAAAAGAAATTTGTAGCAAATAATTGATTGAATTCACCAATTAAAGCATCCCAATTCCATTCTTCTGATTCTTTTTTTTCATCGGTATATTTCAGAATAATGTTTTCAATTGTCGTTTCAAAATTTCTAAAAATAAGTTCCTCATAATTCTCACCCTTAAGAATTTCATCGCGCATTTTATAAATAATTTCGCGCTGCCGGTTCATCACATCATCATATTCCAGAAGATGTTTTCTTACTTCAAAATGATTTTCTTCTACTCTTTTTTGGGCATTAGCAATCGCCTTAGTAACCAATGGATGGGTAAGTGGTTTCTGGTCCCCCCCTCCGAAGCGATCCATGATATCTGCAACCCTATCAGAACCAAAGATGCGCATTAAATCATCTTCAAGAGATAGAAAGAAACGTGAAGAACCGGGGTCACCTTGTCGGCCGCTCCGACCACGTAGCTGATTGTCAATTCTTCTTGATTCATGTCGTTCGGTGCCAATGATATAAAGTCCACAAGGAACTTCTTTAAAGCATTCTTTTTTAAATTCATGAGAACACTGAGCACAATTCTGATCCGGACATTTTATACAACATTTATCACATTTTACCACGCCAGGCCCAAGTTTGATATCCGTACCTCGACCTGCCATATTGGTGGCAATTGTAACCGCTCCGGGTTGTCCTGCTTGCGCTACAATTACTGCCTCACGCTGATGATGTTTGGCATTCAAAACATTGTGAGGAATCCCTTTACGCTGCAAAAGTCGAGAAAGCACCTCTGAAACTTCTACCGAGGTAGTTCCCACCAGCACGGGTCTTTTTTCCTTATGCCATTTAACAATTTCCTCAATGACTGCATTGTATTTTTCCCTTTTGGAACGATAGACAATGTCTTCATAATCAATCCGGCGTACCGGTTCTTTGGTGGGTATCTCCACAACATCCAGTTTATAAATTTCCCAAAATTCATTCGCCTCAGTAGCAGCAGTCCCGGTCATCCCTGCCAGTTTCTCATACATCCGGAAATAATTCTGTATTGTTATTGTTGCAAAAGTTTGAGTTTCTTCTTGAACGCGCACCCCTTCTTTTGCTTCAAGCGCTTGATGTAAACCATCAGAAAATCTCCTTCCTGGCATCAATCTGCCTGTAAACTCATCAACAATTATTACCTTTCCCTCCTGAACAACATACTCAACATCTTTCTCAAAAAGCGAATAAGCCCTTAAAAGGGCACGTAAATTTGCTAAAATCTCGCTTTTTTTAGCATACTCTTCAAAAGCCTTTTCTTTAGCAATGAATTTCTCCTTGGGCGATAATTTTTCATCCCGTTCAATTCTGCCGATCTTTTCGCTCAAATCTGGTAAAACAAACATTTCTGGGTTATTGGGTGAAATGAAAAGTCGGCCTTTTTCGGTTAGATCGACTATGTGCATTCTTTCGTCGATAACAAAATATAATTCCTCATCAATTTTGCTAAAACTTTTTTCTCTTATGAAATTCAATTCAGTTTCTTCTATCAACCGTTTGATTCCAGTTTCCTGTTCTAATTTCAGAAGTTGTTTGTTTTTTGGTGCCCCCCGTCTTGCCTGGAGTAATTTAATTCCTGCTTCTTTTTCTTTTCCTTCTTCGAGCAATTTTTTTGCCTCCTCAACTATCTGGTTTACTAGCACGGTTTGAGCAGAATAGAGCCTACGGACAATGGGATTTAATTCGTCAAAGCTTTTTGTTTCTCTCTCTACTGGACCTGAAATAATTAATGGAGTCCTTGCTTCGTCAATCAGAATACTATCTACCTCATCGACAATAGCATAATAATGTCCCCGTTGGACTTTATCTTCCCAGTTCCAAACCATATTGTCTCGAAGATAATCAAAACCGAATTCGTTGTTTGTGCCGTAGGTAATATCACAATTATACGCTTCTTTCCGCGGTTGGGTCTCCATCCCCTGCTGGAGAACACCGACGGTCAGTCCTAAGGATTCATAGACTGGGCCCATCCATTCTCTATCCCGCCTTGCCAGGTAGTCATTGACCGTAACAAGATGAACACCCCGGCCGGTCAATGCGTTTAGATATAATGGCATCGTCGCCACCAAAGTTTTCCCTTCCCCTGTTTTCATCTCCGCAATTTTACCTTCGTGAAGAACTATCCCGCCTATCAGCTGGACATCGAAGGGAATCATATTCCATTCGGTTTCAATCTCCACCACCGGCCATTTCTTACCCACCAATCTCCGGCAAGCCTCTTTAACCAGAGCAAAGGCTTCAGGCAAAAGGTCATCAAGGGATTCGCCCTGGGCGATTCTTTTTTTAAAATCCTCAGTAGTTTTGACTAAATCCACTCCTTGAAGTTTGGGATAGATGGAATTGATTTTTTCGACAATAGGCCATAGTCGTTTTAATTCGCGTTCCGTTTTGGTGCCAAAAATTTTAGTCAGTATTTTAGCGAACATATACTTAATTATATTGAACAATTACCCAGTGTCAACAGTAATCTTGCTTTTCCGGACCATAATTAAATATCCCAAAAAAAAGAATTTTTTCATTAAGAGAATGCTAATATGTTGAAATAAGGAGGAGTTTTGATTATTTGCGGCAGATAATTCGGCAAAACTATTTGATGCTCAGTGCCTTCTTTACTAGTATGGGTATCTCACTCAAGGTTTCGGCAATCAATGCTCCATTGTTTTTCAATGCCTCAATTTTACTCTGGGCAGTACCCATATTTCCTTCAATTATTGCACCGGCATGACCCAATCTTTTACCCTGGGGTGCGGATTTCCCGGTAATATAAGCGATGACCGGCTTTTTCATTTGTTTGATATATGGTGCTGCGAGTTCTTCATAAACACCACCGATTTCCCCTGCCAAAACAATTGCATCGGTCTCGGGATCTTCTTCAAAAAGTTTTAAAATATCTTCAAAATTAGAACCAAGAATCGGATCGCCACCCAATCCAACGGATGTTGATTCACCGAGTCCCGCAAGATTCAAAGAGTTTGCAATATAGTAGGTCACTGCCCCACTTCGTGCTACCGTGCCGATCCTACCGGGTTGAAAAGCAATCTTGGGAAGCATACCAACAAGGCACTTTCCTGGCGATATCAATCCTGGGGTATTACCTCCGATTACCACAACCCCCTTTTCTTTTGCCTTTTCACGGACATAAAGCATATCATGGATTGGAATCCGCTCGGTAATTACCACCACTGTTTTTATTCCTGCATCAATCGCCTCAAGAATTGCCTCTTTTGCGAATCTTGCTGGAACCCAGATGCTGGAAACCGTGGCGTCAGGGTGTTCTTTCAAACACTGCGCAACTGTATCATATACCGGAACCCCTTCAACCTTTTGTCCTCCTTTACCTGGCGTCACACCACCGACAATCTTTGTGCCGTATTCCAGCATCAATTTCGTATGAAGGGCAGCATTGGCACCAGTGATGCCCTGCACTATGGTTTTGGTGTGTTCGTCAATCAATATTGCCATATTTAAGGTATCTCCCTCGCCACCCGAATTGCCTCTTTAATTACTTCTTCAATAGGTGTATCATAGGCATAAACCTTTATATTTTTGAACAATTCTGGATTTTCGCGTTTTGCCATCTCAAAGATCCTTCTTCCTTCTTCTTCCATATTCCCTGCCATTCTCATTATCATCGGTTTTTGTGGTTTATTTTCAATTACATATTGGACAACTGCTTTTGCCCAGTCATCGCAGCGGGAAATGCCACCAAAGCGTGCCCCAAAAATCACCTTCACTTTAGGATTATCCATCAATAAACCCAGCATCGCCTTCAATTTCTCTTGGGTTGGAGCACCGCCCGAGTCCATAAAATTGGCAGGTCTGCCTCCATAATGGGTTATTAAATCCAGCGCCGCAATGCCAAAACCTGCTCCACCCGGGAATACACCAATATCACCCTCTGGGTCCACATCCGCATACGGAATTCCGGCAGCCTTTGCTAATTTTTCTCTTTCAGTCAATTCGCCTATTTCATTTCTTGCCACTATTCCCATCTCTTTCAAATCGGGATGCCTGAACATCGCATCTTCATCCAAGTCAATTTTCGCATCCAGAGCAAAAATCCTTTGATCTTGGGTTATTGCCAGGGGGTTAATCTCAACGAGTTTGCAATCATAATCAAGAAAGAGATTATAGAGATTAAAAATCACGTTTGCTATTCCGGTCAATAAATTACCTTTGAATTCCAATTCACCTGCAATTTTTCGTGCCTGATGCTCTAATATCTTTTCTCCTGCGTCAAAATAATATTTTTTAATCTCCCCGGGGGTGCTTTGGGCAATTTCTTCGATATCAACACCCCCACGTTTACACACCATCAAAAGTGGTTTATGGACAATCCGATCAATGAGGGCAGCAACATACAATTCCTGAGCGATGTCTAGTTTTCTTTCAACCAGGGCTTTTTCTATAACAAATGGTCCGTGTTTTTTACCCAACAACGCATTTATCTTTTCCTCGGCTTCGGTCCGGTCATTTGCGAATTGAATGACCCCGGCTTTTCCCCGTCCACCTAAGAAAACCTGGGCTTTAATGACCACTGGATACACCACTTTATCAAGTTCAAAGAATGAATTCCTATCCACGACCACGCCCTCCGGTACCGGAATTTTTTTTCGCCGGAGTAACATTTTACCTTCAAACTCATATAAACGCATATGCGATTATACGCGGATTATTAAAAATTTCAAGAGTGAATTTGCTTGAGAGAAAATCGTTAAATTTTGGTGCACAGCAAAATATTATTCTGGACTTCAAATTTGACCGGCAAAAAATTTTCCACCACCCAGATATTTGTCTTGGCATGGAGGGTTAGTTGTGAAAATTTTACTGCCGTCTGCTGTTCCGTGGTGTAGGTGGAAAGTCCCATATACGGAATAATCTGGTCTACCATATGATCATCAACACAGGGTGCATTTTTTAAAATTTCTTTTAAACTTTTTGCGGTCTGGATACCTACTTCCTCGGCAGGTTTACCTCTTTCGCCTAAACCGTCAACTCCAATCACACAATTTTCAAAGATGGCGTGCGAATGGATGAAACAACCAGCTGAGTCCGTATCAACATATTGATATCTGGATTCAACTTTTGGGTATATCCTTTGAAATCCCATGATAAGTCTTTCCGCTACCCTGGTGCTCCTAAGGTGTTCAGACGAGATCGCGAAAATTTCTATCTTTCTAAATTCCCCTGGGTCAATTAAGTAAATTGGCTTTAAAGTTCCAGGGTAAATAACGACCGACACCTCTCCCCCACCTCGGGGATAAAATCCGTGCCTCTTTATTTCTACAGAAACCTCCACGCCCATTTTCATTAAATAAAAACAGAAAACTTCTTTGAAATAAAAAATTGTGGGGCTGAAAGGAACAGCCGTGCCTCCTCGGATATTTAAACGCAAAACATCCGAGGCAAAAATACCCAAGGGAGTAAGCGTCTGGAGGATAAGTGTTATTGCACCGGCAGTTTTTACATCCAGGTAGTAAAATCCACCCTTTATTAGCTCCGGAACAAAGGTAACCTCCATCGAATTCAATTCAGCGCCGGTGACCTGAGCATGACAAATCTTCGCTGCCGCCTTAATCCCTTCAAGGTGCTGAGCTTTTAAACCTGGTTTTTCCCGGCCTTTTCGAATGTTGTAAATCTGGACGCTTTTTTTAGTGATGGCGGAAAGTGCCACCGCCGTGCGTAAAATCTGACCACCGCCTTCCAGATAAGAGCCGTCTATTTTCACCATTTTATTCCCCTTTTTCTCTCACACCATTCAAATGAGTTCCCGGGGGACCCCATCAGGCGTATAAGCAATGAGAGGCCTTATACCGTTTTCTTTCAAACGCTTTACAACATGGGGATAGAGAAAAACATATTCTTCTTCAAAATCGGCTATTATGCGTCGAGATATCCTTCCCAATCTTTCTTTCAACAAGAGAACATTTTTGTCCGGACTAAATGAAAGCATTACAGCAAGATTGAAACTTAGGTTAGCATTTACCAGATTATTTAAATTATCTAAAATTAAATTAAAACTCTCGGGTATTGCACCGGTGAGCATGGCAAATTCCTCCGGTGTCGTCCCCTTTAAAGAAATGCGGATATGGAGATTAGAGAATGGGGTAAGCTCTCTAATAAAATCTTTATCGATAAGTGTTCCATTGGTTTCAAGAATAAAGATGAGTTTCGTTCTGCTAATAATTGATAATACCGAAAGCAGATGTTCTTTACAAATCGTTGGTTCATTACCGCTTATGCGGACATAACGGTAATTATATTTTTGGGCACAACGGATAAGACTGGCAGCAACTTCTTCTGCGGAATAGAAATTGCCAATCTTATCCGGATTGTCCCGGGGTTTATTGCTCCAGCAGAAAACGCAATTCAAATTACAACCGCAACAATCGGCGGTGGCGATACCTCCGTACCATTTGCCCGGGCGCGTGACTCGATAATATTTCCGTTGCCTATCCCGCACCACGACCGACCGAATTTCATCTGCCTTCTTTAAGGGGTCGAATCGATTCATTGAGTAAATATAACAAAAGATTGATTTTTGTCAACATAATCTTAATGATACAAATCGCCCTATTGACTTTTTTATTTGCCTGAGTAGAATTTAACCATGAATAGAAATATCGCCGTTCTTGCTTCTGGACGCGGGTCAAATTTAGAAGCCATCATACGAAATATTGAGAATGGTACCTGCATTGCTAATCTTGTTTTAGTCTTGAGCGATAATCCTAATGCCCGAGCATTAGAGATTGCACGCGCCCATAACATAAAGGCGCTCTATCTTGATCCTGGTCCCAAAAAGACCTGGTTATTGCCTGAATATGAAGAAAATTATGTGCGGGTTTTAAAAGAGCATGATGTTTATCTGGTCTGCCTGGCAGGGTTTATGCGGATTATAAAAAAACCATTGCTGAGTGCCTTTCCTAATAGAATTTTGAATATTCATCCTTCTCTGCTTCCAGCCTTCCCCGGTTTAGAAGCACAAAAAAAAGCCTTTGAATATGGCGTCAAATATTCGGGTTGCACTGTCCATTTTGTGGATGAAACCGTGGATGGAGGACCGATTATTACCCAGGCCGTAGTTCCGGTCCTTGATGATGATACTCCCGAAACCCTTGCTGAAAGGATTCTTAAGGAAGAACATAGGATTTATACCGAAGCGATAAACCTGGTCCTTTCCGGTGAATTTCGTATTGTGGGACGAAGAGTCATCCGTAACGTATTTTGAATATTTCATGATGATGAATGAAATTAAAAGTGTTATCAAAAAATGTAAACGATAATTTAAATGGAAGAAACATTTGATTATTTTCTGCGCAGCTTTTTCTAAAATTAATTAAAAATATATAAATCGTCTTTGGGCGGTTAGCTCAGTTGGTTAGAGCGTCGGTCTCACATACCGAAGGTCGAGTGTTCAAATCACTCACCGCCCATTTTTTTTTAATTTAGGTCTTTTAAGACCCAGAAAGCTGATTTTCAAGTTCTTGAAATTTCCGATAAATCCTTTTACCCAAAAACTTTTTCTGGGGTTCCCCTTCAGGAATTTTCGAAATGATTTTTTTCAATAATTCTTTTGCAGCGTTAAAGAATCTTTTTGCATCATCTATTTTGGTGAGATAATAGTTTACTTGCGCCAGGTAAAAATCGACTGTAAATTTTATCTCTAAGTCGATATCATCTTTAAGGATTGCTTGAACATTATTCAGATATTCAAGTGCCGAATAGAGATGGCTAACCATAAGTTTTTTTTCTTTCAAAGCCTGTTTGATCTTCACATCTGCTTTTCCAATAATACATGTTAATTTCCCTTCAATATCACAGAGGTCATCAAATTTTTTTTCTAACTCATCAAAGAGTGCGATCGCCTGGAGAAAATTCTCTTTTTCTGTCTCTAATTCTGCAATAGTAGCCATCACATTTGTGGCAAGGTAAACACTACCTAACTTTTGAAAAATTTCATAAGCCCGGTTGAGATGCTCTTCTGCCTTCTTCAAATCTTCTTTTTCCAAGTAAACCCTCCCCAGCCCATAATTTCCATAGCCATTACCTAATTGATTATTTATTTGAGCATTTATTGTTAAATACTCATTAAATCTTTCAATCGCTTGTTCCAAATCACCTAATTGATAGTAGATATCGCCAATGTTATAAGTAGCGATTGCTTGGGCAAGGAGATTTCCGGTTTTGATATCGATTTGCAGGGAATTGTTGAGGTATTCCAAGGCCTTATAAAAGTCACCCTGTCGGGCATAATATCCACTGATATTATTATATATAACTGCCATACCCGCCATATCATCAAGCATCTCATAGATCTTCAATGCGCGTTTATAGGCTTCAAATGATTTCTCGTATTCTCCGGTGCGTGAATAAATCGAACCCAATTGGTTATAAACTCGTGCAAGTTTTTTTCGAGCTTCAATACTTGAGGTTTCTTTGATATTTTTCAAAATCTGTTCCAGTAATTCCCGTGCTCCCTTCATTTCCCCTTTTAAATAATAAATCCAAGCTATTCCCAACCAGGTATCCAGTTTTTCTTCCTCGGGGGAATCGATCAGCAATTTTAATCCTTCGTTATAGAATTCCAGTGCCTTTCCATAATCGCTGATCCGCTGGTAGGCATCGGCAATTGCATTAAGAATTTTTACATTCTCTCGCACATTGGATGCAAGTTTTAAACCCTGTTGAAAAATCCCGATAGCATCGTCGGAATTACCAATAATGCTATAGATTTTCCCCAATCGGTATATCGTGTTAAAAAGGATCTGACGTGCTTCTTCATTTTCCGGCTTCAGTTCTTTTAGGATGTACAAATAATAAGTGATTGCCTCCATATTCGCATATTGTTTCTCAGCCTTAACACCAGCCTTCTCGGCATAGTAGATAGCCTTCTCCTTTTCACCAGCCTGAGCGTAATGTTCAAAGAGGATGTCATAAAATTCCACCAGTCTTTCTGCAAATAGTGATTCAATGGTCCGAGCAATTGAAAGATGGAGCTCTTTTAGTCTTTTTTGGGGAATGCTCTTATAGATCGATTCACGCACCAGAGCATGATTAAATGCAAAATCTTGAAAATTATTGGTAGAGATGTAACCGAGTTCAAGGAGGCGATTAAGAAGCTCATCAATCTTGTCCCAATGTCTAGTGAAGCCTAAAAGAACTTTTTTGTTAAAAGTCCGACCCAAAACTGCCATTTCCGAAAGTAAGTCGCGCAATTCACTACTCAAGGTATCATAAGATGCCTGAATAATACCCTCGATCGAATAAGGAATTTCAAATTGGATATCCGTCTTATTCGCATACCATTCTGTCCCACTGCGGTATATTATTCCTTTAGAAATTAATAGTTTGATCAACTCCTCAAGAAAAAATGGATTACCGCCAGCATCGTTGACGATTCTTTCAACCAACTCTTCTGGTAAGCGGGGAATTTTTAATAACTGTTTTGATAATTCAAATGTTTCCTCACGGGTAAGCGGATTGAGATAAATTTCAGTAAATTTTATCTCGGATTTAAGTTTTTCTTTCATTTCCCAGAAGGGCTTATTTTTTTCAGGACGCGAAATCAGGATAAATAATGATTTAATCACCGAATGGGCTTGCAAAAGGAATTTAACTGCCTCCAGCGTGGATTCATCAGCAAGATAAAGGTCATCGATACAATAAACGGTTGGATTCTGTTCCGCGTAACTCTTGAGCACTTCCCGTATGGCATAGAAAATCTGCAACTTCACTTCTTCAGGTTTTAAGTACTTTATCTTTTCTTCATATTTGGCGACAAGTTTAATATTAAAAAGTTCAGCGATGTATGGGAAAATTGTTTCTGCATCTGCACCGAGTAATTTCTCGATAGAAGAGAGGAGTTTTGCTACTAAAGCCATCTCACTGTCCTCAAGATGAATATCACAGATTTGCTTTATTATTTCAATAAAAGGATGATAAAGTGTCTCACGATAGGGCGAGCATCGACCGATACACCAATTGATGTTCTTAACCTGTTCAAGCGCCATACTTAATGATTGGGTAAAAAGCTCCTCAATCAAACGCGATTTTCCTACTCCTGCCTCCCCGAGGATTAAAACAACATTGCCTTTACCCGCAAATAATTCTTCAACGAGATTTAAAAGCATCAGCAATTCCTGCTTACGGTCAATTAACGGAGCACTTAAACCTTCGATACCCCGACGCTTAACAAAACCAGTTTTCTGACGGAAAACATTGTATACCGTAATTTCCTGTTTGCCCCCCTGAGGCAGAAATCTGATCGGTTCGGAAAATTCAAAGACCGGTTTGGTGATTTGGTAAATTTCATCGCTTACCAATAATTGATTTTCCTGAGCAAATTCCATAATTCGGGCAGCAAAGTTAACGGCGTCACCCATGACTGTATATTCGGATTTGATGTGCGAACCAACGACTGTTGCATATACCCTTCCCAGGTTTATCCCAATTCTTATTCCGAGCGGGCGGGCAAATTTTGCTTTAAGCTTTGCAATCTGTGTAAGCATCAATAAACCGGCCTTGACTGCTCGCTCTGGATCTTGCTCATGGGCAACCGGCACTCCAAATGTCGCCATCAAAATCCGCCCTTCATGTTTATCAATATGGCCATCATATAATTTAATTGCCTCATCAAGTTTCTCAAAGATGCTTTTTAATATTTCAACATATTCTTCGGTCTCAATCTCATCCTTCCATTTATCAATTTGAGTTATTTCAGCAAATAATATTGCACAGGGTTTTACCCTTTCTTCATACTTGTTTGCCATATATCAATAATCTCCTTGTTTTGTGGTAAGTTCAAAAATTTTTTTTGCATTTCTGTATCTTTTATTTTTTGTGCACGCGTGATAAGTGTTTCGTATGCCAGTTTCAGGAAACGATGTGCCTCGCTGAATTGCTTCATCTCCCAGAGGATACGATAATGACTATAAAAAACTTTCTCTCTATCGCCTTCTAATTCATGAATTCTCAGCAAATTCTCCACTGCCCATGAGGAATGGGCATAAGCTTTTTTTAGTTCACCTTTTAGGAGATAAAGTAATCCCAGATTTGATTGGATCAAGATTTCGTAGGAAGGGTTGCGGGCTTTGCGGGCAAAGGTGAGAGCTTCATTCAAACAATCCAATGCCTTTTTAAGATCATCAATCTGCAGATAAGCATAGCCCAAAAGATTTAGATAATAAGCCAGATATTCATATGAACCCATTTGTCGTGAAATTGCTACAGCAGAAACCAGATAGTTTATCGCTTCGTGATATTCTTTTTTTAGCATCAGGCAGGTTGCAAGATTTCCGTAACGAATAGCCATTCCGGCTTTATTTTTTATCATCTCATCGATGATTAATGCTTGCTGAAAATAATTTTGGGCCTTCTCCAGTTCTCCTAGAACTCCATAAATATGGCCAATATTTGAAAGTCGAATTGCTTCGCCCTTTTTATTTAATTTTCTCCGGTCAATTTCAAGTGCTTCTTCAAATTTCTTCAAGGCCTCTTCATATTCGTCGAACTGTACATAAACGCTTCCGATATTGGAGAGAATTTGAGCCACGAACAAAGCATCATTAATTTTTTGCGCGATGTTCAGGGCATCGCGATAAAAACTCATTGCCTGGTCAAATTTGTTGAGATAATAATAAACATTAGCGATATTGACATTCAAACGGCTCAAAGCAACTTGGTCACCTGCCTTTTCATAGTATCCCCGAGCTTTCAGATAATACATCAATGCCTGGTCTTTTTCACCCAGCTTCCAATAACATAGGCCCATATCTTTTAGAATATTCCCTGCCTGTAAATAATCGACATTCTCGTCTATCAAGTCCCATGCTCGAGTGAACATCTTTAAGGCTTCTGAAAATTCGTTTCTATTATAGTAAATAATACCAATTCTTTCAAGAATTAATGCCTCTTCCTTTTGCTGATTAAGTGCAGTGAGTATATTTAAAGCTTCATCATAGTCAGCAATCGCCTCCAGATATTCCGCCCGCGCCAAAAGAGCCGAACGGTACCATAGAGAGCCTTCAGGGGCATATTTTAATAACTCATTTATTTCTTTTGACTCATCCCCCCGTTCTCCCATCAGATGAAGGAGTTTTATTTTGCGTGATAAAATCGCACACCTCTTTTCCCATTCGCTTTCGTTTAAAAATGATAATATTTTATCATAAACACTTATCGCATCCTGATAATAATATCTCATTTCCAATTCCTGAGCAAATTCTTTATAGTAATGATACGCACCAGTTAAATCACCTCCTTCTTTTAGATGAAAAGCAATAAACCCATAATGTGCGGGTTGAGAAAAATTCTCTATTAATTTCTGGGCGATAAGTCGGTGATATTGTTGTCGAACTTTTTTGGTCAGACGCGCTTGCAAAGCTTTCTTCAGGAACTCGGATTTAAAATAAATTTTTGCTTCGTTAACCACCAATATTCCTTTAGCCTGACAGTAACTCAAAAATTTTTCGGGCTCAGATATCAAATGAACAAATAACTTATAATCAATTAAATCCAATAAGCTTAAAAGTAACAATCCACTCCGAATGTCTTCCGGAATGGTATCAACAATGGCTTCGGTGATTTCCTTTAAGCGCTGAAAATTGGGGATTTCTTTTATCTCGACGCCCGGCGGAAAAAAATTTTTTAGCAAGGTGCTAATTTCTATAGCATAAGCAATATTGCCATGCGATAAATTGGCTAACTCCTCACAACAATGGTCTGTCAGCTGATAACCCTTCAGCAATTGTGAGAGGAGTCCAGTAATTGTTTCCATCTTTAGCGGTTTTAATTCAATATGTTCCGAGACAATTTTTTTTTCAGCCAATAATTTTTTTATGAACGGGTTACCGATATCCTCTGTTTCGATTACCATCACAATTCTTTTGTCCTTATCCAAGGAAGAGAAATACTCAAAAAAATTAATCGTCAGTTCGTCAGCGGATTCGATATTCTTCAGAACAATAATGATCGGTTTTGTTTTCGCCTTTTCAAGAAGGGCACTCGCCATCTCTCGGAAGAGTTTATTCCGATACACTTCCTCACCAGAAGGGGGTGTGAAATTCGGCACAAGTTGAGTGAAGAATTCAGTAAAAACAGAACCTGAAGTGATGTAAGCAGTGTCGGTGAAGGTGATTTCATAAATAGTAAAAGCACCTTCGTGATTGACTTTCTTTAACGCCTCGGCGATAAAAGAGGATTTACCAGCACCAAATTCTCCCGAAATGATGATGTATGGTGATAATTTATTGACTGCATTTTCGAACCGTTGCTGTTCTTCCTCGCGACAAGGATAATAGAATTCGGTTTTAGGTTCCACAGGAACAATACCTTTTAATTCATAACCAGCAGCTTTTTTATTGAAGAGAAACAAATGCTCGTTAATGTGATAGCATTGCTCATTGACCAGTATCTCCCCTTTTTCGGCAATTTCCTCAAGATGTGAGACTTCATCGATGAGAGGTCCGTAAATATCTTCTCTCGAAACCACCGCTTCTCCGGTCCCAACCCCAATATGAATATCAAGATTATAACCGATGCTTTTTATTGCTTGTTTTATTTTCAGGGCACAGCCTAAGGCATTTTGGGAATCATTCCCATAAGAACGAGGAAAACCAAAGACTGCTAGCACTCGATCGCCTTCGTGCCTTATTACGGTACCATAGCAATTATGAATAATCGTATCAATCCTTTCAAAACACTGATTGATCAATTCCGTAGTACGTTCGGCACCCAAAGTATTTGTTAGGGCTGTAAAACCAGCAATGTCAGCAAATAGGATAGTAATGAACCTTTTTTCCTGCATTTTTTTGATTATATAAAAATAGATATAAAATTCAAGTCCCTAATGTTCTCCGCATTCTTTTACGTCTTTAATGATATAAGCAGAAATAATTCGAACAAAATTTCAGCCTAAGCCTCCTTGACTTTTTAGCAAATATTGATATAATATAACGAGATGGAAGCAAAAGTCCTTAAAAAAATTCCCACTTTAGAAAATTACCCAACTCCGGAAGAAATTGTGGCGCGGCTTGACCGTTATATCATCGGGCAGACAGCCGCCAAAAAAGCCGTTGCCATCGCTCTCCGCAACCGCTGGCGCCGTCAACAGGTCCAAGGCAAAATAAAGGACGAAATCTATCCCAACAACATCATCTTGATTGGCCCCACTGGTGTGGGTAAAACGGAGATTGCCCGGCGTCTTGCTGACCTTGCCAAGGCGCCCTTTGTTAAGGTTGAGGCGTCAAGATATACCGAAGTAGGTTATGTTGGTCGAGATGTGGAATCAATGGTTCGGGATCTAATGGAGATTGCGGTAAATATGGTGCGGCAGGAAAAATATAAAGAAGTAGAAGAAAAGGCACGCCAGTACGCTGAAGAAAAAATTTTGGATATAATTTTACCCGGTCCCCCTCGTGGTGATAGGAGTGAAACCAGTGCTCAAACTCGTGAAAAAATGCGGATGCTTTTAAGGGAGAATAAACTTGATGACCGTATCGTGGAAATTGAAGTGACGCGAAGAACCACTCCGTTTATTGAGATTTTCAGTCAGGCAGGTATCGAAGATTTCAGCATCGCTATTGAGGAAGCATTAGGAAACAAATTGCCAAAAAAGAAAAAAAAGAAAAAGATGACCGTGAAAGAAGCCTTGAAGTATCTCCAGATGGAGGAAACCGATAAATTAATTGATATGGATGAAGTGATAAATGAAGCAAAGATCCGCGCTGAACAGACCGGCATTATCTTCATTGACGAGATTGATAAAATTGCAGGTAGCGGCATAACGAGTGGACCAGATGTATCCCGTGAAGGGGTACAGCGTGATTTATTACCAATCGTTGAAGGTTCTAGTGTGATGACTAAATACGGTATGATTCGAACCGACCACATACTTTTTATTGCTGCGGGCGCTTTTCATAATAAAAAGCCATCGGACTTAATCCCAGAACTTCAAGGAAGATTTCCCATACGGGTTGAACTCGCACCACTAACAAAGGAAGATTTCTGTCGAATTCTTGTTGAACCAGAAAATTCTTTGATCAAACAATATGTAGCTATCTTCAAAACCGAAGGCATCGACTTAGAATTCACAGATGGAGCAATCAAGGCAATCGCTGAAATTGCGGCACGGGTAAATGAAGCCACCGAAAATATCGGGGCACGGCGTTTGCATACGGTAATGAGCAAGCTCCTTGAAGATCTCTTGTATACCGCTCCCAACATTAGCATGAAAAATATTGTGATCACTGAAGAATATGTTCAGAAAAAGCTTGCTGATATCGTCAAAAATGTTGATGTCTCACGGTACATACTTTAATCTCAAACATGGAAACAAAAGAAATTTACCCGTTAGAATTTAATCGGGCTTTGCTTTATATTGTTGATAATACGGACCGGGTAATCTTCACTCCGGCGATCCAATTGTGCAAATTTTTTCACAGTCATCTCTTCGTGCTCTTTGTTCTCGAAGAACATCGAGTAGCAAAATTGGCATCACTCACCCGGGAGCACATTGAAACCACCAGACAGCGGTTTGAAGAAGAAGGTTGGGAAATGCTTTATCTGGTGGAAGATGAAGCAGTAGAAAATGGGGTTAGGACTTCATTACACATGGAGAATGGACAGGTCACCCGGGTGATTAAGAAGTATGTGGAAAACTATAAGATTAATACAATCATGGTTCGCAAACGCGAAGAGACAAAAAAGATTTTTGTCTCCGCGAATGTTCCCGTTATTGGTTTATAAAAGAAAAAGGGGGTGTAATGGAATTAAAAATATCAAACTTTCTTAAGCCCGATGCGGTTATTATGGAAATGCATGCTACCGAAAAGTTGGATGCGATAAGAGAACTGGTTGAGTTTATGGTCAACAAGAATATTGCGCGGAATAAGGAACAATTATTTGAGGCCTTGGCAAAAAGGGAAAATCTTGAATCTACCGGCATCGGCGATGGTATCGCTATACCTCATGCGCGAACCGATGCAGTTGACGACTTAGTTTTTGTCTTTGCCCGCTCGTCTGCCGGCATTGATTTTTCCTCTATCGATGGCAAACCTTCCCATATCATTTTTTTGATTGCTTCTCCCGAGAATAAAAAATCCGAGTACATCATCGCCTTGGCAAAACTCTCTCGGCTGTTAAGGAAAATTTCGGTTCGAGAACAACTGAGGAAAGCAAATGACCCTCAGGAGGTTATAAACATAATCAAAAGCAACGAAGAATAATATTGAGTCAATGTTTTTCAAATCTTACTTAACTTCGAAGAGCAAAATTATTCTTTTAATGATCACTTTCTTATTAATTTCCCAAATTGATGCCCGAAAAATTTTGATTCCCATGGACCTTACCCAAACCGATCATTTAAAAGCCTATGGCATTGCCTATCACGCTTTACAATATGGTATGAATGTTGAATGGTTGCTCAACTATCGTGGTGGTTCTTTCCTTATGGATTACAGTCCAAAGATTGAAAAGGAGTGTGCCTTTGAAGGTGTGAGTATGGAAGTTCTCTCTCCTGCAGTGGTACTGGATATTTACAAAACGATAGAAGAGAATAATATGGAGTCAATTCTTTTGGAAAAGGCCCCAAAGATAGCCGTCTACATTCCGGAAAATTTCGAACCATGGGATGATGCGGTGACACTCGCTCTGGAATATGCTAAAATCCCTTACGACCAGATCTGGGATGAAGATGTGTTAAAAGGTAAATTGATGAAATATGATTGGTTACATTTACACCATGAAGATTTCACTGGACAATATGGAAAATTTTATGCCTCCTATCGGAATGCAGAATGGTATCAGGAAGAAGTTAGAAAAAATGAGGCGATGGCGAAGAAACTTGGTTTTAAAAAGGTTTCAAAACTCAAATTAGCAGTAGCCCAGGCAATAAAAGATTATGTAAATCAGGGAGGTTTTGTTTTCGCAATGTGCTCAGCCTGTGATACCTGGGAAATTGCCCTCGCTGCCCAATCTACCGACATATGCCACAATGTTTTTGACGACGATCCTTTTGATCCCGATGCCAACCGAAAACTTGATTATTCCCAGTGTTTAGCTTTTGAAAATTTCCAAGTTATACTTGATCCACTCGTATATGAACATTCAACAATCGATGTCACTCAGGAAGCGGCTCAGCGGGGTCCTCATGTCTATTTTTCATTATTTGACTTCAGCGCCAAGTTTGACCCGGTGCCTTGCATGTTAGTCCAGAATCACACAGCACTGGTGAAAGAATTCCTCGGGCAATGCTCCGGCTTTCGTCGGAGCAATATAAAATCCACTGTTTTAATTCTCGGGGAAATTACCGGAACCGAAGAAGTGAAATACCTTCATGGTAACTACGGTAGAGGAACATTTACTTATCTCGGCGGACACGACCCAGAAGATTATCAGCACTTTGTTGGCGATCCTCCGACCGATTTACGAAATTATAAAAATTCACCAGGTTATCGGCTGATTTTAAATAATGTTCTCTTCCCAGCCGCCCGAAAGAAGGAGTTGAAAACATAAATAAGTCAAGATTATTAATTCCGATTTTAGAAATAAAGGAAAAGGAAATTTTTGAATTTGATGACCTCGGAGAAAAGGAATTGAAATTCACCGAAAAGAGATACTTTACAAATCTGAAAATAAAAAAAGCTAAAATAATCCTTATCCGTAAAACCCTCGGTATTAGTGCTGATTTTATCGTTCAATTTAGTGTGGACCTAACCTGTGCTCGGTGTCTCATCAATTTCACTCGAGATTTTGATGAACAACTTCATCTTGATTATGTCGCCGGCAAGGACCCTTTAATGGCTTCCGAAAAGGTGGAATTGAAATCGGGCGACATTGATAAAGTATATTATGGGGGTAACGACATTGATCTCAGTATCGGAATAAGAGAAAGCATCGTTTTGGCAATTCCATCAGCCCCCCTTTGTAGTCAAGATTGCAAAGGGCTCTGTCCGATATGTGGGACAAACCTAAACAACGAAAAATGCAACTGTAAGATTCCTAAGATTGGTTTATTTACACCACGCGAAAAATGATTCTTACATTAATCTTTGGTTTTCTTTCTTTTGATACCCTCCTGAATATCCCAGAATTGCAAAACGCCCATTATGGGTTATGTTTTTATGATCTGACTGCCGACAGCATGATTTATGAGTATAATGGAGCACGCGTCTTTGTACCAGCATCTAATATGAAACTTATTACCACGGCAGCAGCATTATATTTTTTGGGCGATGATTTCAGGTATAAAACCTTTCTCTATCTACGAGGCAGGATTAATGAAAAAAGATTATATGGTGACATTGTGCTACAGGGAGGTGGGGATCCAAACTTCAGTATTGAAAATATGGAAAAATTCGTGCGTAAAATTCAAGAATTAGGTATAAACGAGATAACCGGTGCAATTCTGGTTATTGATGACTATTTCACCAATGAACGTCTGCCAATAGGCTGGGCCTGGCACTATCTTGATGCCAAATATGCCCCGGAAATAAGTGCCCTCTCGTTTAATAAAAATGTTGTATCCGTGCGCATTAGACCCCAATCAATAGGCGAAACAGCACTTGTATATATCCATCCCCCTACCAAATATGTGAAATTAATAAACAATATTGTATCAACCGCAAATTCCGAAAATTTGATTATTTATCGTAAACCTGAAGAAAATCTCATTGTTGTGGAAGGAATGATAAAAAATGCTCGTGATATTGATGTTGCTGTAAAAGACCCCGCATTATTCGCAGGTGAATATCTAAAAGAAAGACTGAGTGCCCAAGGAGTAAAAATCAATAAACCTGTAGCGCGGATAAGAAGTTACGAAATCTTTATTGGCAAAGAATCACCCATTCTTGCCGATTCTATTCTTTCATCACCGTTAATTGAAATAATAAAAGAAACCAACACCGAAAGCGAAAATCTATACGCCGAAATACTCCTTAAAACCCTTGGTGCGCAACTGTACAAAGAAGGAAGTTTTAATGCCGGCCTTACTGTGGTAAAGAATTTTCTTACCAAATGTGGTGTTGATACAGGTTGGGTCTCTATTTGGGATGGTTCGGGTCTTTCCAAACACAATCTGCTGTCTCCGCGCGCCTTGATCGCCGTTTTAAAATTTATGTACCAGAGCAATTTATTTTATGATTTTTATAACTCCCTGCCGGACCCGGGCAAGGGCACTTTGAAGGCAAGATTTAATGGTTTTTCGGATACTCTCAAAGCAAAAACCGGTGCCATTCAAGCGGCCTCCTGTTTGAGTGGCTATCTTAAGGTAAACGGCACCGATTACGCTTTTTCCCTGCTCTTCAATAATTTTACCTGTCCCACTAAAAAAATTACGCAGATACAGGAAAAAATTATCAGAACTTTTGCGGAAGCACAGCGGAAGAAAAATTTGGAAAACATAAGGACAGTCAACCCAGCCGAGGTTATTCAGCAATGATTGATTTTAAAAAGCGACACCGTCTTATCCCCCCACGGAAACATTACCAACCGATGCGATTTGTAGGTTGGGGTCTACTTTTGATGCTTTTGATAATATTCCTTCTCTATAAGCTGATTGTTAAATAACCAGCTTAACGGTTTAGCGACGTCGTTTTAAAATTCGTAAAAGGGCAAAAAAACCGATAATAACAAAAAGAACTGGCCAATCCCGGTAAAAAGAAAAACGAAAACCATAATTTGAAGCCCAAATCCAAACCCCGATGACTATTAGAAATAACGCCCCCCAAAGACCACATCCCATCATGCCTCCTGTTAGTTTTTTATAAAATTGCTTTTAACTTAATATCACCGTGACGATTATTGATATAAATCTTTGCCTTGGCCGTGTTCAATATTCCTTTTAGATAATTCGGTTTTTTTATCAAATCCTTTAAAGGTAATTCGCAATTTATATCTCCCTCATCAGTCATTACTTCAATTTCTGCTTCTTGGGTGGGGTTAATATGCAAGATGATATCCCCATAGCGGGAATTTATCTCTATATCTTCAATCTCCTCAAATTCCAGATCTACATCACCGGATACAAATTCGCCTTTAAAAACACCTTTTAATCTTCTCCCTACAATGTCTCCTGAGACTGAAACCATTTCAATTCGACCCGTTAAATTATTCAAATGTATGTCACCCGATAATCCTTTGATTTCCAAATCAATTTTTGCCGGGGTATTAATCTTCACATTACCGCTTATTGCTTTAATGATCAAGCTGTCACTGGTTTCAATTATTTTTGCGAACCCATCTTTTTCAACAACGATTTCATCGGTCTCCAAACCATTTATTTCAATATCCCCGCTAATTCCTTTAAATTCTATCTTCTTTTTACCGGAAGTTCTAAATTTCTCCAAGGTGGGATGGTTTTTAAAAGCGGTGCTAAAAACCATGCCCATCATATCAGACATCATATCCGAAAGCGACTCCATCCCCTGCCAAAAAAAGCCGCGTCGTTTTCTACCTTCAGATTCACCGATGGCCTCAAGAAGTCTTGCTGCTTCTTCCGCATTTATTTTACCTTCTTCGAGCAATTTCAAAATTTTCATTCGCTCATTCAATATACACCTCCACTTTTTCGTCTTTTTCGTCATTATTAAACTCAACGAGTGTAAAACAACCTTCCTCATCAATCTCGGCCAAAATCTTATCAAACAACTCCGGAGTAAACTCATCAAGAAGTATCTCTTGCCCTTTGATATTTATCTTAAAACCTTCCGGAGCAAAAGTCTGTAATGCGGCACCAAGTTTTAAAAACAACTTCAAGGCGGTCATCGGGATATCAATACGCGTTTTGCACTTTTCCCCATGTTTTTCGTAAATGCGTATTTTTAAAAACCTTATTTTTTTCGGATTATCTTTTAATGCCCCAATCAGCCGTTCCGCTTCTTCAGGTTTTAATTTTCCATCCGCAACCATACCTAAAATTTTTTTTAATTCTTCGGACATTAAAACCTCCTGTGGGATTTGTTTAAAAAATACTTTATCAACTGAAAAATGCCAATGATGATGATAATTAACGGCCAATCTCGTCGCCAAACAATGGGGATCAAACCCAAATTAGAGAACCAGATAAATACTCCCAAAGCCACCATGAATATGGCATCAATGCTCGGTGATCTAAAAAGTTTTATTTTCCACCTCCTTTTTTTCGGCTTTTTAAAATGGCGATCGCCTCTTCAACTGTTAATTTCCCTTCGGCAATTCCATCAATAGGATCAATCGGCTCTTTATAAACCACAAGATTCAATCTTTTAAGAAGAGTTTCGATTTTAGCTTTTATCGTTGGGTAGGAAATTCCTAAGATTTTTTCGATATCGGTTAGTTTCCCCTCAGTTTTTAGGAAGATTTTCAAAAATTCATAATCCTCTTCGGGCAGTTGGCAGAATTCACAGAGAGCGAAATCCTTTCTCATTTTTAAGTCACAATTTACGCATTTCAATTCACTTATCACCAACCCCCCTCCACATATCGGACATTTTTGAATTTTTTTAATCATCGTAGATATTATAATAAAAATTTTTAAAATGTCAATGGATAAAATTAAAAAAATTTAATTTGGTTATCAAAGTATTATAAAAATGGTGGAGGCGGCGGGAATCGAACCCGCGTCCAGAGTGTTTCAGTGAAGAGGACTACATACTTAGTCCCTTTATGGATCTCCCCTGATCTTTACCAAGGGACAGGTTGATCAGGGCAAGCCTTTTTAGAAGACCCTCGTCAAACCCAAAGGCTAAGGTTTGACAGGGCTTTGCCCTTTATGACGCCTGTCCCGGGCCGGGCAAAACCCGGGCAGACGTGGCTGCGTTAATTTATGCAGCCAGTGCGTATCCTGTGTAAGCAGGATGTTTTTTTCTCATGGTCGGATTAACGAGGTGACCAGGACCCTCGGTATGCCCTCTTTCACCTCATTCACCCTGTCAAGACCGTTCGCCCCCAATCTTTTTAGACAACCAACATACTTAACTTATTATATCTGATATTTTTCCTCTGTCAAGCGGGAAAACTGCTGAGTCCTCTCCACTGCTATAAAAGGTTTGTCAATAATTAAATTCTTACTTTACATCCCCCTTTCTTCAGATTATAATTTCCTGGTCCGAATCATACCTAACGGTTAAACCAGACTGCTATACGGTCAT